>CAYXFJ010000097.1:4524-10422 GCA_964464265.1 uncultured bacterium | reverse complement strand
GTAAAAAAATGAAAAGTGCAAGTATTGTTCGATGTGCCATCATTGGATGGCTCCTTGTTGCAGGAAAGGGACTGTGTTCGGAGCCCGATACCCTGACCATCCTTCATGTCAATGACACCCATTCCCATCTGGTGCCTTTCGGGACAGCGGATGCGCAGGGTACGGGAAAGCTTGGCGGCATTGCCAGAGCGGCCACCCTGATCAGGCAGGTTCAATCGGAAGAGAAAAACGTCCTGTTCTTGCACGGGGGCGATCTGTTCGTTGGAGACCTCATGTTCAACAAATACTTCGGTGTCCCTGAACTCGAGATACTCGCAGAGCTGGGCTGTGCTGCCATGGCAGTGGGGAACCATGAATTCGAACTGGGACCTGAAGTCCTGAAACAGAGCCTGAATACAGCAGGATTCCCGGACCAGGGATTTGAACTGCTCTCTGCGAATCTGGAAATGAACCGCGATCCTGACCTCACTGCTTATGTGAAACCTTACAAGATAATCACTGTCGGATCTGTGAACGTGGGAATATTCGGCATGACGACGGAAATGACCAATGATTTTTCTTTCCCTGCACCGGATTCAGTGACATCGTTCATCGATGCGGCCGTGCTTGCGGTCGATGCTTTGAAAGACCAATGCCAGGTCATTCTTGCCCTCTCTCATCTGGGGGTGGATGACGACAAGGAACTGGCCGGTGCAGTTTCCGGAATCGACCTGATTGTCGGAGGCCATTCCCATACCACCCTCCCTCAGCCTGTGGGTGTGATGAATCCGGAGGGAAAAACGACATGGATAGTCCAGGCCGGTGGTTTCTATGAAAATGTGGGGAATCTGAAATGCACTATCGGTGAAACGGGACTTGAGATACTGGATTACGAGCTCATGCATGCGGACAGTTCGGTTGCAGAAGATCCTGAAATCGCAGGTATTGTCCAGGGTCTGGCGGACGATATCGAGGCCGATCCCCGGTTCGGTACGGTCTACAGTGAGGTTCTTGCCGTGGCACAGGGAGATATCGAGAAAACGATGGGTTGGGGATACAAGGATATTCCACTCGGGAACCTGATCACGGATGCTTACCGGGATGCTGCAGAGACGCAGATTGGTTTGACTGTGAGCGGATTTATCAGTCAGAAAATATATGCGGGGCCTTTGACCGGAGACGATATTTTCCAGGCAGTGGCCTACGGCTATGATACCCTGTCGGGACACGGATACCGGCTCATGAAATTCGATCTGGCAGGAATGCAGCTTAAAATGGGATTGGAATTCGCGTTCCATGAGGCGAAGAGCACACAGGATCTGTGTGTGCAGGTTTCGGGAATGCAGCTCATGTACGATTCCAGCCGGCCGATGGGGAATAAATTGACGTACAACACCATGCTGGTCAACGGAGAACCCGTTCAGCCTTTCACTGTTTATTCCGTGGCTGCCAATTCCGGTCTTTACAATTTTTTCTACCTGGCAAGCCTGAATCCGATGAATCCCGAGGACGCAGGAATTACCGAATACGAGGCACTCCGGGATTATACCGTCAAAAATTCTCCCATTTCTTATCAGGTCGAGGGAAGAGTCGAAGATACGTATGAAACCGCTGTCAGGAGGGAAACGCTTCCTCGGCCTGAGAGTCTGGAACTTTTCCAGAATTATCCCAATCCATTCAATATCGGGACAACGGTTTCCTTCCGGCTGCATGACCGCGGCAGAGTCCGTATCTCCATTTACAACCTCGAGGGTCAGAGCGTGGCAGTGCTTTTAAATGAGGAAAAGGAGGCCGGACTCCATTCAGTGAAGTGGAATGCGGATCATATGGATTCAGGGATATATCTCATCGAGCTGCAAACCGGGACTCGTTCTGAAACAAGAAAATGCCTTTTGCTCAAATAAGAAGCCGAAAAGTATCCCCTGAACAGGAATTCCATCTGTTGCTGAAAACCGGATGGGTAAAAGTTCTCGACAAATAAACCTGGAGAAATGGAAAATGATACGGAAAGCGTTCCTGATGCAGGTGCATCCTGAATGCCAGGAAGAATACAGGAAGAGGCATAATCCTGTATTGCCGGAGCTCGAAAGCGTACTGAAATCGCACGGTGTCCACAACTATTCGATCTTCCTGGACAGAGCGACCAGCCAGCTCTTTGCCTGCGTGGAGATCGAAGATGAAGAGCGCTGGAATGCCATTGCCCGTACGGAATCCTGCCGGAAATGGTGGGCCTATATGAGGGACATCATGCCCGTCAATCCGGATAACAGCCCTGTATCCAGGGATTTGACAGAAGTATTTCACATGGACTGATCATGAACACCGAAAAAACCGGGAGTATGACCATGGGTCCTGAAAAAGGCAGCGTCCCCGAAAATGTGCAGAAAAGGCTGGATCTGTTCAATATGTTCTATCCGCTGGAAAGTAAATTAAAAAGGCGGTGGGCCTATCTCTTCAGCCAGGAATTCAAAAAGATTATAGCAAGATTCAAGGAGCTTGCACTTGAGAATGATTACCTTCAGGAGGAGAGAGAAGACCGCATCATAATCTGGAAGAATATAGGCAACAATGATGTGGAATGCATGTTCTACTTCATTGAGGATGTGACGGATCTCGAAAGCGTATTTCAGCTTTATAAGAATATTCAGAAGTACAGGGCGTTTCTGACCTATGCCATTGCCCATCAGAAAAAAGATGGTGATAATGTCTATGATATTTTCCGCTGTTCCAGGTTCAGCTATCTCGAACACTGCAACAGAGTGAGATATCCGATATGAACGGAGGATACCAGATGCTTTCAGGTAACAGTCCTATGCTTTCCTTTTCCATCCGATGGTTAAGGCAATGGCCGGAGGCTGCAGCGTTATTCCTGATCCTTTTACCGGTCTGTGCATTATCCGGGGAGCCGGACCGCGATCAGAAAAAATCCTCAGGATGGACCCCGGAAATCATGATCCAGTACAGGAGACTGGCGGTTACGGATATTTCACCGGATGGAAAATGGGTGGCGTACACGGTCTCAGAGCCGGTTATGGAAGAAAGTAAAAGCGAATTTCTCACCCATATCCACATGGCAGGCACGGACGGGAAAAACGATTTTCAGCTCACCCGGGGGAAAAAGTCCTGTTTCGCTCCGAGATGGTCTCCGGACGGAAGGCAGCTTGCCTTTCTCTCTGCGCGTGACGCAGATGCGGTCAATCTCTGGCTCATACACCCGGCAGGCGGAGAAGCGGAACAATTGACATCTCTCGCGAAAGGGATTAACCGGTTTCAATGGTCGCCGGACGGCGGACGCATTGCCTTTACCATGACCGATCCACAGACAGAACAGGAGGATAAGGACAAAAAACTGGGAAACGATGCCGCTGTCGTGGATGAAAATTTTAAATATTCCCATTTGTACGTGATTCCTGCTGAAAAAGATACGGATGGAAAAAGGCCTGTCAGGCGTCTGACCGGCGGCGAGTTTCATGTGGGTGCATTCGACTGGTCTCCTGATGGCAAATGGATCCTGTTCAGTCATCAGGCCACTCCCGGCGCCAACGATTGGACCACTTCAGTACTTTCCTCTGTTCCTTCAGACAGCGGAGAAGTGAAGCCGTTCTTCACGAAGTCCGCTTCCGACAATCCGCATTTCTCACCCGACGGCAGAAGGGTCGCATTCACCTGGGACGGCGGGGACACGCGCTGGGCCCGGCGATCCGATATTTATATCATGCCTTCCGAAGGAGGTGCACCCAAAAAACCTGCGGAGACTCAAGACAGCGACGCCTATTTACAGGGATGGTCCGCGGACGGCAGGATGATTTTCTATACAGAGACGGACCGCACTTCACCCCGCGTTTTTGCCATGCCGGCAGATGGCGGGAAACCCCGCGTGCTCACTCCGGGCGGGGGCTCCTCAGGCAGCCTTTCATTCAGCAGGGATACAAAAACAATGAGTGTCGTATATCAGGCTCCTGAAACACTGCCCCAGGTCTTCGTTACACCCGTCTTTTCGTTCAAACCCTTCCAGATCACGGATGTCAACAGGGATTTCCCGGATATGCCCCTGGGACGCACGGAAGTCATGAAATGGAGATCAAAGGACGGAATGGAGATTGAGGGGCTGGTCACGTATCCGGTCCATTATTTGCCCGGAAGAAAGTATCCGCTCATTCTCCTCATCCATGGGGGTCCGGCGGGGGTTTTTACGCAGGGGTACACGGCAGCTTCCGGAGTTTACGCACTGCAGGCATTTGCCCAGGCGGATTATGTGGTACTGCGTCCCAATCCGCGGGGAAGCGGAGGATATGGCCTTGAATTCCGCAGGGCGAATATCAATGACTGGGGGTTCGGTGATTTTGAGGACGATATGGCAGGTGTGGACCTTCTAATCGAAAAGGGGATCGTGCATCCGGACAGCCTCGGGGTAACGGGATGGAGTTACGGCGGATTCATGACATCCTTGATTATCACGCGCACCGGCCGTTTCAGGGCTGCTGCTGTGGGCGCGGGTGTGACGAACCTGATGAGCTTTACGGGCACCTCGGACATTCCCGGGTTCCTTCCGGATTACTTTCCGGGAGAATTCTGGGACAATCCCGGAGCGTACAGCAGGCACTCTGCCATGTTCAATATCAAAGGAGTCAAAACTCCGACCCTCATCCTCCATGGAGAAGAAGATGTACGTGTCCCGCTGTCGCAGGGCAAAGAACTCTATAACGCTTTGAAGAGACAGGGCTGTCCTGTGAAAATGGTGATCTATCCAAGAACCCCGCACGGACTGCAGGAGCCGAGACTGATACGGGATGCGGGCAGGAGGCTTCTTGACTGGTTCGAACTCCAGCTCCGAGGAAAGGAGGGATGCCATGGAGCGCTGTGATCATTTAAACAGGAGGCAGTTCATTCAGACTCTCGGGACTGTTGCGGGAATGAGTTTGCCATTTCCTGCGGGCGGGCCATCCGGGTTGGGCTGGGATCCTTCAAGATCCCTGCTGGAAATGCGGGTTCCGCTGATAGTACAGCCTGTGCTCATGTACCGTGTTGCCGTAAAAAAGGAAGAATCTTCATGGAAATCCTGGGGTGGGGTGCAGACGGACGAAGCTGCGAACCTCGAAGCGAAGAGAATTTCGAAAGAATTGCAGGCGCTCGGGAAGCGGTCCCGTTTCCCTTTGAAAATCCTTCCCCTGATCAAAGTGAAATCAATAGAAGAGGCAGCCCTTATACCTAAAGGGAACGATGCGGTAATTCTCTATCCTGCAACGGGTGGCGGAGACCTGCTCCGGTCCTGCATGCCGGCAGATAAGGACACAATTATTTTTGTCCGGCACAGTTCCGGTCCGGTGTACTACTGGTACGAGGCTCTCAGCGTGAGATACCTGAATACGAGCCTGAATCCTCCGGCAGAAGACGATGCAGCAGAGAAAAGAACCGTTCATGTGGATGATGTGGTGGTCGATGATACCGGGGAGCTCCTGTGGAGGATGGAGGCGCTGTGCGGAGTCAGGAACTTTCTGGGTACACGCGTTGTTGCGCTGGGAGGGGCCTGGGGCAAATACAGTGCTCAGGCGCCTGAGAACGCCAAGAAAAAGTTTGGCATGGAAATCATTGAGGTCTCTTATGAGGATGTTGAAAAACGAATACTGAGCATGAGAGCGGACAGGAACCTGATCCGGGAGGCGGAAAAAGCAGCGGAAGCCTATCTCGCATTGCCGGGTACACGCCTCAGGACTGAAAAGACTTTTGTGGTCAACGCGTTTCTACTCTATAAATTGTTCGGTGATCTCCTGACTGAAAACGATGCGCAGGCATTTACCATCAAAAGCTGCATGGGTACCATCATTCCCATGTCGAAAACAACAGCCTGTCTCTCTTTAAGCCTGCTCAACGATGAAGGCCGGACCGCATTCTGTGAATCGGATTTTGTGATCATTCCTC
>CAYXFJ010000097.1:1340-4485 GCA_964464265.1 uncultured bacterium | reverse complement strand
AGGCCTGTATTCCTGCACAATTCGACCTTCCCGCATGAGGGGATGGTCACGTGCGCGCATTGCACAAGCCCCCGCCGTATGGATGGGACACGTTATGAACCTGCAGAGATCATGACGCATTACGAGTCGGACTACGGTGCAGCTCCAAAGGTGGAAATGCCTGAAGGTCAGGAGGTTACTTTCATCGATCCGGAGTACAGCACCCACCGATGGATTGGTTTTACAGGGATCGTCAGAGACAATCCGTTCTATGAAATATGCCGTTCCCAGCAGGACGTAGAGATCCAGGGAGACTGGCGGAAGCTGGTCCGGGAAGCGAGAGACTCCCACTGGGTGATGATTTACGGTAATTATTTAAAACAGTTGAAATATGCATCCCGTAAAATCGGTGTTCAATGGATGGAATTAGTGTGAGTTCCGGATTCCAGGATTAAAGGGACATCGTATCAGTAAAATCCATAAGATTCAGGAGGAATTAGTAACGATTGTGCAGCCCGGAAGAGATGTCCCTGTCTCAGGCGGGTACCGGGGGCACAGGTCGTGTTTGATAGCTCGACCGTTGCCTTTAATCCTCTTAAAAATTCAAAAGGAGTTGTCATGAAAAGGCCTCTTATCATGTTCGCTCTCCTGGTTATGCTCACAGGGGGTACATGTGCGAAAAAGCAGGGAAAGATATTCTATATCAATTCCTACCACAGAGGATACGGGTCCAGCGATGGTATCATGGCAGGCATAGAGAGTACCCTGATCGGAAAAAATGTGATCATGGAGACGTTTTACATGGATACCAAGCGCTATCCGGAAGAGGATTCGATCAGGATTAAAACAACGCAGGCACTGAACGGCATCAAACGTTTCAGGCCGGATGTGATCCTCGTCTCCGATGACGATGCAGTGAAATATGTGATCACCCCGTACTTCAGGAACGGTCCTGTCCCCACGGTCTTCTGCGGTGTGAACTGGTCCTGCAAGCAGTATGGCCTGCCAACGCCTTACGTGACGGGAATGCTGGAAGTCCTTCCGGTCGAGAAGAGCATAATGGCACTGAAAACCTATTACCCGCAGATCAGGAAGCTCATGGTCATCTCGGAGAACACGAATTCGGAAAGGAGCAACAAATTCCATCTTGATCCCAGATACAGGGCACTGGACCTGGAACCCTCATACAGGCTCGTGAATACGTTCGATGCATGGAAGGAAGCCTTTATCGAAGCCAACCGGACTGCGGATTTCATCTTCCTGCCAACCAACGGCGGTATCATGGGATGGGTGGACGAAGAAGCGGCTGCATTCGTCCATAAACATATCCGTGTGCCGGTCTTCTCCTGTGACGATTTCATGATGCAATACGCAGTGCTGGGATTCACCAAAGTGGCAGGAGAGCAGGGAGAGTGGGCAGTGAAAACAGCCATGGAAATCCTTTCTGGAAGGGATCCCAAAGATATTCCGGTCGTCGAAAACAAGCTGGCGGAGGGGTATTTCAATCCCGGACTGGCTGAGAAGATCGGTTTTCATCCTGACCGGGCATTGCTTGACAGATGCCAGATAGTCTTTTCAAAAACAGAATGAGCTTTTCGAAGAGCTTGAGATCCTGACAGCTGTTTGAGAGGAAACCAACTATATCCAACCTGGATGAAGGAATCGCGGATCACGAGGCGGTTCTGGAGAGGAGCGGATGAAAGCACTTGTACTTGAAGCCTACAACAAACTGGTCTACAGGGATGTACCGGATCCGGAGATCACGGATGATGAAGTCCTGGTAGAAGTGAAAGCATGCGGCATTTGCGGCAGCGATGTGCACGGCATGGATGGCAGTACGGGCAGGCGTATTCCCCCGATCATCATGGGCCATGAGGCATCCGGGGTGATCAGAGAGACCGGGCAGAGGGTGAAAGGGTGGAAAAAGGGAGACCGCGTTATATTCGATTCCACTTTATACAGGCTTGATGACTGGTATACGCGCAGAGGACTTTACAATCTGAGTGACGGCAGAAAAGTGCTCGGAGTTTCACCCGGCGAGTACCGGTGCAACGGGGCTTTTGCGGAGCTGGTGGCAGTTCCGCAGCATATCTTATATTCAATACCGGATTCCATGTCCTTCAATCAGGCGGCCATGGTGGAACCTGCTGCAGTGGCTCTGCACGCGATCCATCTGACACCTGTTTTCCCGGGAGATTCGGCTGTTGTTGTGGGTGCGGGTATGGTGGGGATTTTCCTCGTCCAGTGTCTCAGTGTCGCAGGATGCAACCGTATCATCGCTGTGGATATTGATGATGACCGTCTTGCACTCGCTTCGAAACTGGGTGCGGACAGGGTTTTTCATCCCGGGGAAATGGACAGGGGCAGAGTGGTCAGGGACATGACGGAGGGGCGCGGAGCGGATACCGGATTCGAGGCAGTGGGCACCACCGAGTCTGTGGAAACCGCCATTCTCTCTTTGAGGAGGGGCGCTGTTCTGACCCTGGTAGGCAATCTCAGTCCCAGGATCGAACTGCCGCTGCAGGCAGTGGTCACACAGCAGATCAGGCTTCAGGGGAGCTGCGCCATCTGCGGAGAATATCCTGTTGTCCTGGAAATGATCGCCAGGGGAAAGCTGAATGTCGATCTGGTGCTCAGTAGAGCGGTTCCGCTTTCCGAAGGTGCCCGGTGGTTTCATCGTCTGTACCAAAAAGAAAAAGGACTGATGAAAGTCATATTGAATCCTTAAAAGGCCTGTTCACGATGCGGTATCTCAACTACTGAATGATATCGGATGAGTTCATCCGGGCGGGTTTGATCAGGTAACAAGGAGTAAGATGATAAGAGTGAGAACCGGGATTGTCGGATGCGGTAAAGTGGCCCGTATTCATGCGGACGCTCTTTCCAGTCTGGAGGAATCGGAATTTACCGCTGTATTCAGCAGGAACAGGGAACGTGCCGGAGCCTTTGCTGCACAGTATCATGTCAAACCCTATTCGGACCTGAAAGCATTTTTCCGTGAATCCGGGATTCAGGCAGTAGTTGTATGTACGCCGCACCCGTTTCACAGGGAACCCGCACTGCTTGCTGCGGAACATAACGTTCATATCATGATCGAAAAACCCCTGGCTTCATCCCTGACTGATTGCGACGATATGATCGATGCGGCGAATAAAACAGGAGTCAA
>CAYXFJ010000097.1:0-1253 GCA_964464265.1 uncultured bacterium | reverse complement strand
GCTGGAGAATCTCGGCATCGTGACCATGCTCGGGTGGAGGGACGAGAAGTATTACAGGAGCGATCCGTGGAGGGGGTCATGGGAGGGGGAGGGGGGCGGAGTTCTCGTCAATCAGGCGCCGCATCAGATCGATATCCTGCAGTGGTATATGGGACATGTGGAAGAGCTTTACGGTACATGGAGAAATCTCAATCATCCTTACATTGAAGTGGAGGACACGGCAGTGGCGGTGATCCGTTTCCGGAGCGGCGCTGTTGGCAGTATCGTCGTGAGCAATTCCCAGAATCCAGCCCTTTACGGAAAGGTACATGTGCATGGAGAAAACGGTGCTTCGGTAGGCGTTCAGACCGACGGAGGAGCCATGTTTGTGGCAGGCATGTCATCCATAACGGAGCCGGCTCTGAACGATCTGTGGACAGTACCCGGAGAGGAACATATGCCCGTTATATGGAAAGAGGAAGATACCGAGCGTTTTGGGAAAATAGACGCCACGAAACATTACCACAGATTGCAGATCAGAGACTTCCTCTGTGCCATTCTGGAGAACAGGGAACCCATGGTCACCGGCGGGGAAGGCCGGAAAACTGTTGAGATCTTCACTGCGATTTACCGGTCGAACAGGGATAAAAAGCCGGTGCGGTTCCCGCTCGAACCGGAACGAGGCCGCAGGGATTACGACGGGAGGATCAATCCTGCCGGGACCTGAACAACAGGAGACCTGCCCACGTATATAAACAGTGTAATAAACCTGCATATTGATGGAGAACCGTTAAAATGAAAAAAGTGCTTTTAATTGCTTTCGCTGTGATCGTTGTACTCGGTCTTCTCTTTATGGCTATCAAGGGGTGTACTAAATCGAAAGGACCCGGGGTCTCGAACACAGCCAGGGTGGAGCGAAGCGATATTGCTAAAACCGTGATCGCGACGGGTAAAGTGGAACCTCTGTACAAGGCAGAAATAAAATCCAAGATCGGGGGTGTGGTGAAACGGTTCTTCGTGGAGGAAGGAGACAGAGTGGCTGCCGGTCAGAAACTGGTGGAAGTGCTTCCAGGAACCACTCCTGTGGAAATGGTTCAGACCAGAAGTATGGTCAAGATTGCAGCTTACGAGAAGCAGGTAGCGGAGAGATCTTACCACCGTCAGAAAGAACTCTTAAGCAAGAACCTTTTATCTCTGGATGAATTCGACAAAACGGAAGTGGTTTTGTCATAGGATGGGGAATGAACTCCGGACTCCATACGCTGATTAAAATC
>CAYXFJ010000096.1:0-10453 GCA_964464265.1 uncultured bacterium | reverse complement strand
TGAGCAGAACCATATAGGGGCTTCTGCATGACCGTATACCCAGATTGCATCCGCCCGCAAAACCGAGGTTCGTTTCGCTTCTGACCGTAAGAACTTCTTGAAACATTTCCTCTATCAAAGACATGCTGCCGTCCGTGCTGGCATTGTCCACGACCAGCACCTGAAAATCCCGGTACCTGGTCCCTCTGAGGGACTCGAGACAGTGTTTGAGTATCTCCATCCCGCCGGCATGGGGGATGACGACCGTCACTCTGGGAGCACGGTTTCCGGAATAGCCTGACGTTTTTTGGGCCGCCTCTTTCATCGTTTTATGGGTTCTGAGACTTCTCTGCCTGTTGAAGCCCGCGCAGGGTTTCCAGCTCCTTCTGTATACTCGAATCCCCGGGATAACGTGTCTGAAGATCTTCCAGGAACATGATCGCTTTGTCGTACTGTTTTGACCACCGGTATGTTTGCAGAAGCCATGGCAGTACAGTGGTATCATCCGGATTTTGGTTGAGAATCTCCAGGAAAATCTCCTCCGCCCTGTCGTATTCTCCGTACATCTGTGCGTAGAAAGCTCCGATACTGAACTTTTCATCCCTGCTCATGACCTTTCCCTTCATCACGTGCTGCACAAGGCGTTTGTACTCCTCAGGCTTTCCTGCCCGTCTGTAATAATCCCCGATCAAAAGAGCGCTCTGTTCGTTCGAGAACCGAATATTTTTTTCCGGTATTCTCATGGACATCTCGTTCAGAACAGCGAGGGCCTCGTCATTCTGTCCCCTTTCCAGATAGAATCCGGCCAGCTGAAGAAACGCATGCCTGAGATTGATCATCAGGTTCATCGTTCCCTGATCGTAATAGACGTCCGGATCGTCGAGACCTCTGTACATGAATGTTTCAAAAAGGCTTTTCCTCAACCGCTTTTCATCCACGGCCTTAACCTCGTATGGCACCACTTTATAGGCCAGGCCGTCCATGCGGAGATAGGATTCAAGACCGAGCTTGCTTTCTCCCGAGACAGTGACCGCAAAGTAAACAGGCCTCTTCCACTGTGCCAGTTCGAGTATCCGGAGAACCATCAGATCCTTGACCTGCAGCACCTGAGGATTTTGTTCCGGGTAAGTGGGTGAAAGTGTGAATCGCACTGTATCGGGAATCACGGATTCCAGAGCGGATGGATCATAAACCCTCAGTTCCTCAAATGCATGGTTTTTCCCCGATTCGGAAACGGAAATACCGAACCGTTTTTTCTTCCAGATAACATAATTCAGCCGGTCCACAGCATCATCGTTCATTTTGATTGAAATACGGGGCTCAAAGTCGCGCAGCTGCTTGATATACCACTGTGTGTTCAGGAGAGAGAGGCAAACCACCCGAATGTCTTTGCGAATTCCATGAACTTCCTGGAGAAACCATAGAGGAAATGTGTCGTTATCACCGTTGGTGAATAGAATGGCATCTTTTTCACAGGACTGTAAAATGTTGTACGAATAGTCGTAGGGGACGAAGTTGCCCGAACGGTCATGGGAATCGAAGTTGTAGGTGAAAAGGTTCGCAGGTACGATCACCAGCATAACCGCCGCTGTCAGTCCCAGGACCGCTTTTCTCATACCGGTTTTCTTACTGAGAGACGTGGAGATCATTTCCAGTATTCCCGCTGCACCTGTACCGATCCAGAGTGCGAAAGCAAAAAAGGAACCCACGTAACTATAATCTCTTTCTCTGGGTTGAGGATTAGGCTGATTAAGATAGATAATAATCGCATAACCCGTCAGCAGGAAGAGCACTCCGACTGCCAGAGCTCGTTTCCAATCCCGGAAAAAATGATGCACCGCTCCAAACAGACCCACAAAAAAGGGAAGCCCGTAAAGTCCCCTGAAACTGATGATCTCGAGGATGCGGTTGTGATCATCCCAGCTCAAGCCCCGGCCTATGAACTGCCACCCGAAATAACGGGTATACATCAGATTGATCTGATATTTCCAGAAATCCGCTTTGCGGTACAAGAATGTGAGAAGCATGTCCTCCTCACCGTACTGCTTGCGCGAGAGGTAGTACATCATGGCATCACGGGTCGATGGATCGTTCTCATTGATCGGCGGAGCGAGACCGGCACGTATATAGATTATCAGATAAGCCGAGTAGGCCACTGCAATAAAAACGGGAATGATCCACCAGATAAAGAAGACCTGCCTGTTCTTTCGATAGATATAGGCCAGTGTGACACCCAGCCATACCAGCCCGAACCATTTCAGGAATTGACCCGCCTTCGCCTGATGGGAAACCAGCTGTGAATAATTCATCCCCTCCGGATTGTACTGATAGAGAAGCACATAGAGCCCGATCGGAATGACCGCCTGAATGAAAACCAGAAGCAAGAGATGCCTTACATTCCTGTTATCATGGAAAAATGCGATCAAGAGAACGAAAGGGAAAGTCAGAATGTTCAGCAGATGTACCCCGATAGCCAGCCCGAAGAGATAGAAAATAAAAAGAATGATCAGAATACTTCCAGCCTCCTGCGAGCGTTCTTCCCAGACCAGCGCCAGCCAGACCACAAGCGCCGTGAACAGCATGGACAGAGCGTAAACTTCCGCTTCCACAGCATTGAACCAGAAACTGTCCGAGAACGCAAAAGCCAGGGCGCCGATTACGCCGCCAGCCAGCCCGATGAACAGGTCCTCCCCTGTTCTGGCTGTTCCCCTCCAGCGCTCTATGAGCCGCACGATGATGAGATAGGTGAGCAAAACAGTCGCAGCGCTTGCAGCCACTGAAAAGAGGTTGACTCTCAGAGCGATATCCTTTGCAATCGGAAGAAGAGCCATTATCCTGCCTATCAGAAGATAGAGAGGAGCTCCTGGCGGATGCATCACTCCCAGTATCTTGGAACATGCGATGAACTCGCCGCAATCCCAGAAAGAGGTGGTGGGTGCAACTGTTCGAAGATAGGTGGCAAGGGAGATCAAAAACACTCCCAGAGCAGTCAGATAATGCCATTTCCGTTCATTGAATGCCGTTTTCCAGTCCATACTTTATCCTCTCGTCTTGACAGGTTTTTTACTCATTTCAGACCGCGATCCTGTGTCTGGCAGCTTCATTCTACAGCGATCGCATCCCTCGCTGCTGATGAATCATTTAGCGCCATCTTCCTGTAACGCTCCAGCATTTTGCTGGCTGAAAGGTCACCGGGATTCAGTCTGAGCCATTGTTCCAGGATACGCACTGCTTTTCCGTACTGACGCGAAAGCTCGTACACATGTATCAATTCGGAAATAGCCTCAACGTCATTCGGATTTTCCTCTATTATCTCGAGGAAGATCTGTTCCGCCTGTTCCCATTCGCCCATGACCTGGGCGTACTGACTCCTGAGTATCAGACGTTCCCTCTCCGAAAGGGCTGTGCCGGGTATTACGAAATCTATCTGTTTTTCAGCTTCGGGCGCTCTTCCCACGCGCCTGTACAATTCGGCCACGAGAAGTGCCAGCCTCTCATGAGAGTAAGGGATCACCTGAGCGGGAATTCGGGTGGCCATCTCATCAAGCATTCTGGAAGCTTCTTCCTTTAGCCCGTTGTCGATATAATAACGGATCAGCTGCAGAAAGGCAGATCTGTAATTCTGCAGCAATTTAATGGTGTTTGTATCATAGTAAACTTCAGGATTGTCCAGATTACGGTATTCGAATTTGTTGAGCAGATTCGATTTTAAAAAATCGGGTTCCACCTCCCGCTGCACGGGAAAAGGTCTTACCTGATAGGCAAGTCCGTCCATCCGCAGATGACGGTCCAGGCCGATCATATTATCCCTTGAAACAGTCACTGCAAAATACACAGGCTTTCTCCAGTTCACTCCTTCGAGGATACGCAGGACCATGAGATCCTGAACGCGAAGCACCCGGGGATTTTCAGTGGGATAGGTCGGTGAAAGGCTGAACCTCTGGTACACGGGAATATCCTCAATCCTGAGCGAAAGGCGCAGAGCCCGCCGTCTTTCCAGCTCCTCCTGCCTGACTTTTTCATTCAGCCGTATACCGACTTCCTGGGTTTCCCATTCTATGTAACTGAGTTCGTCAATGACACGGTCGCTCAGATCAATGGGTATTCTGGGCTCCTGGTCCCTGAGCTGTTTGATATACCAGGTTGTATTTAAAAGTGAAAGATTGACGACTCTGACATCCTTACGTACGCCATAGACTTCCTGGAGGAACCAGAGCGGGAAGGTATCGTTGTCCCCGTTCGTGAACACGATTCCATCTTTCTCGCAGGTCTCCAGTATATTGTAGGAGTAGTCATAGGGGACATAGTTGCCCCGCCGGTTATGGGATTCCCGGTTGAAGGCATAGAGATTCAGCGGTACGGCAATAAAAAGAAGCATTATGGCAAGACCGAAGGCCGCATTTTTGAGAACCCCTTTTTTCCGGACAGCGGATTCCACGGATTCGAGAATCCCCGCTATTCCTGTGCCTATCCATAAAGCGAAAGCATAGAAAGAACCGACATACGAATAGTCTCTCTCCCTGGGCTGAGGATCCGGCTGATTGAGGTAAATAATGATGGCGTATCCGGTAAGGATGAAGAGAACTCCCACAGCCAGTGCCCGCTTCCAATCCTTCGAAAAGTGATGAATGGCTCCCCACAGACCCACAATGAAGGGAAGCCCGTAAAGCCCCTTGAAAGAAATAACCTCCACGATACGGTCATAATAATCCATTGTCGGACCTTTTCCGATGAATTGCCATCCGAAATACCGGGTGTACATCTTGTTCACCTGATAATTCCAGAAATCCGCATTCCTGTGGAAAAAAGTAAGGAGCAGATCATGTTCACCGTACTGTTTCCGCTGCAAATAATCCATCATCGCATTCAGGGTCGAAGGATCGTTCTCATTGATGGGAGGATCAAGACCCGCACGGATATAGATCACTGCATACAAAGAATATCCGAGGATCAGGATACAGGGTATCACCCACCAGACTGTAAAAACCCTGCGGTCTTTTACATAGATGTACAGAAGGGTCAGTATGATCCATATAGAACCAAATATTTTCAGGAATTGTCCTGCTTTGGCCTGGTGAGCTCTGTAATCATACAGCATTTCGTCCGGATCAAACTGGTATAAGAGAATATACAGCAGGATGGGGACGACAATCTGCACGAAGATCAGTAAAAGCAGGCGCCGGACGGTCTGATTACTATGAAAGTAGGCAATCAGAAGTAGAAAAGGAAATACAAGGATATTTAAAAGGTGCACCACTGTGGCAAGGCCGAAAATATAAAATATGAAAATGATCAAAAGCATATTACCCGGTCTGTCGGATCGCTCTTCCCAATAAAAAGCCAGCCAGACAACCAGCGCTGTGAAGAACATGCTGAATGCATATACTTCCGCTTCCACGGCATTAAACCAGAAACTGTCTGTAAAAGCGAAAGCGAGGGAACCCAGAAAACTGCTCCCATAGATGACCAGACGCCCGTACCAGTCTCCCGCTTCTCCTCTCCAGCGTCTGATCAGCTGGACTAAGACCATATAGGTGAGCAGGACGGTGGCGGCACTGATAAACACGGAAAAAATATTGACACGAAGCCCTATGTCTTTGAAGATGGGAAGCAGGATCAGGATTCTTCCTATTAAAAGATACAGCGGAGCGCCCGGAGGATGCATGACCCCGAGGTTGTAAGAGCAGGCAATGAACTCACCGCAATCCCAGAATGACGTTGTCGGGGCTACGGAAAGAGTGTAGGCTACAGAGGAGATGATAAAAACAATACCCCCCAGTAACCAGTTGAATTGCTGATTCTTGTCTGGACCGAACATGAAGATCACTCCTCGTATTACGGATCATGCGGGACGGACCGCGCTTATTCCTTCCAGGCCTTAGAAAAAGTCCGGTTCACGTTTTCTTTTTTCCTCCGGGCTTTTTACCGGCTTCTTTCTTCTTCCCCCTGCCGGTCTCCGGCTCTTTTTCCGCCTTTTTCTCGGCTTTCCTCTTTACTTCCTTTTTCTGCTTCTCTTCGCCCGCTTCCGGTTTTTCCGCGACCGTCTGCATGCTGGCTGTTTTTTCCCCCGCTTCCGGTTTTTCCGGGGCTTTTTGCGTGCCTGCCGCTTTTTCCTTATCGATTTCAATGACAAAATTCATCTGAAGCTCGCTTAAAGCCCTGTTCAGGAACTTCTGTTCATTTTCTGTCAGCCGGCCCGCGGTTCTGTTCTTGATCATTTCCAGCATATCAATATGATAGCGGGCCTGATCCAGGTTTTTCTCCACCTTATCCGTGAGGGGATTCTTCAGTTTCCCCATCTGCTGCCAGGCTGCGGTCTGAAAAGTTATGACAAGGTGGATAAAAAGTACTTCGTTTTTGTCCATGGAACTCGATTCCATTGTTACCTCCCTGACAATTTCCAGAACACGGTCATTCTTCTGATAGCGCATTCAGTATGCGTATCTAATGTCATCCCTCTCTGCGAGATAACACTCTTGATCTCTTATAAACACAAAGTGCAGAGTGCTTTCCCCGGTTCTCCGTACCTGCCGGCCGGCTTTAAAACTAACCGACATGCAGGAGGTGAAAAGCTTCTCTGTATTTCATCCGGTACCTGTCGTGTACGTTTTTATTCTCAGACTGCTCAAGCTGTTGGTCTTTTTCGACAAGCCGGAACGCCTCTTCCCTGGCAGCACTGATGAGATGGCCATCTGTCGCGAGATCGGCGATCTTTAGATCCAGCATTCCGTGCTGTCTCGTTCCGAAAAATTCTCCCGGCCCCCTCAGCCGGAGATCCGTCTCTGAAATCCTGAATCCGTCAGTGGTTTCTTCCATGGTTTTCAGGCGTGTGACCGCATCCTCACTGAGATTTCCATAAGTCAGCAGAATGCAGGTCGACTGTTTTTTCCCGCGGCCTATGCGTCCCCGCAGCTGATGCATCTGCGTCAGTCCGAACCGTTCCGCATGTTCCAGCAGCATGACCGCTGCATTCGGGACATCCACTCCCACTTCAATCACGGTGGTGCAGACAAGCATGTGTATCGCACCTGACTTGAACTCACGCATGATATTGTCCTTCTCTTCCGTCTTCATGCGGCCGTGAAGCAGAGCCACATTGAACTCCGGAAACACCCTTTTAGAGAGTTCTTCATACCCCTGCGTGGCAGCTGCAAGATCGACCTTTTCAGATTCTTCCACCAGCGGGTAGACAATATACGCCTGACTTCCCTCCCTCAGATGATCCCTGATGAAACTGTAAATGGCCTCGTGTTTGTCCGCTTTTCTCCATACTGTCCTTACAGGTTTTCTTCCGCCGGGTAATTCGTCAATGACCGAGATATCCAGATCTCCGTACAGTGTCAGGGCCAGGGTTCTGGGGATTGGCGTGGCAGTCATCACGAGCACATGAGGTGCATATCCTTTTTCCCTCAGCGTCGCTCTCTGCATGACTCCGAACCTGTGCTGTTCGTCAATCACTACGAGCCCCAGTTTCTTGAAGGTAACGCCTTCCTGTACCAGTGCATGTGTCCCGATGGCAATGTCAAGAGTTCCATCCATGATCTCTTCGAGTACTTTACGGCGTTCACCCGATTTCTGCCCCCCCTTCAGAAGCGCCACCCGCACGCCGAGATCCTCAAACCACTGATGCGTTGTCAAAAAATGCTGTTCCGCCAGTATTTCAGTGGGGGCCATCAGCGTAGCCTGGAAACCGTTCTCAACCGCGATGAGGATGGTTACAAGAGCGACAATGGTTTTTCCGGAACCCACATCCCCCTGTAAAAGCCGGTTCATCGGCCTCTCAGAGCGAATGTCCTCGCGAATTTCCCTCAGCACCCGTTTTTGAGCCTCAGTGAACTGGAACGGGAGTTTTTCCACGAGTCTGCGCGTTTGCTCGCCCACGTGCAGGAAAGGAACTCCCTTCTGGTTAAGAGAACGCTCTTTCCTCTGAATGGCCAGGTAAAGCTGTATAAAAAAAAGTTCCTCAAATTTCAGACGTTTCTGTGCTTCATGAAACAGGTCCCAGTTTGTGGGGAAATGGATATTTCTCAGTGCAGCATCATAGGCAATCAGTTTCTGCCTTTCGATGATCTCCCCGGAAAGGGTTTCATGAACGGGTGTTTCAAGCCGCTGCAATGCTTCATGCAGGATGCGCCGGAATCCCCTCGAATCGAGGCCGCCCCTTGACAGCGTTTCTGTAGACGGATAAAGCGGTATGATTCCGCTGGTATGCAGAGGATCGATTTCATCTTCTTCAGCCAGCCGGTCATACTCCGGATGAACGAGCTGCTGTCCGTAATAATCGCTGATCCTTCCGCTGAAAGCGACCCTGTCTCCCCTGTTGAATACCTTCGAAATATATTCAATCCCTCTGAACCACACACACTGCATCATTCCGGATGAATCGCCAATCCAGAGAACAAAGCGCTTTTTCCTCCCGCGCCGTACTTCCATGGACAGGACCTGACCCAGAACCGTGACCTCTTCCCCGCCCTTCACATCCTTTATATTCTTGATCTGGCTTCTGTCGAGATACCTGCGCGGATAGTAGTTCAGCAGATCCTCGATGGTTTCAACGCCTGCCCGGTTCAGGAGTTCCGCACGTTTCGGTCCTACCCCTTTGCAATACTGCACTGAGGAATCGAGCCTGAAAGAACGCTGCACATCCCGGTTAATCAATGGAGATTTCCCCTTCCAGTGCCCTCAGATTGGACTTTAGCTTCTCCACTTTCTTCTGAAAATCGCTCTGTTTCTGTTTTTCTTTTTGAATCACTTCCCCGGGCGCTTTCTGTACAAAACCGGGGTTGCCGAGCTTCTTTTTCAGCCCCTCGAGCATACTCTCGAGTCTTAGAATCTCTTTCCGTACCTTCTCTTTTTCAGCATCCACATCGATCAGATCTCCAAGGGGAACAAATATTTCCAGGTCCTCCGCCAGTCCCATTGCAGTACCCTTTGAAGGCCTGAAAGAAGAATCGATCCGGATCTGGCTCACTCCTGCGAGCCTGTTCAGATGCACCCTGTGCCGCTCCAGAAACCGGCATTTTTCCTCCGGTCCCCGAAGTATGATACCAGCCTTCCTGTCCGGCGGTACTTCCATCTCACTCCGGATCGTGCGGATAATGCCTGTAGCCTTCTGCAGCAGGGATATCTCTTTTTCGACATCCTTCCGCATCCAGCGTTTTTCAACCTGAGGATAAGGTCCCTTCATCAGGGAGGGGTTTGGTCCTCTCTTTATCCCGGGCAAAGCCTGCCATATCTCTTCTGTGATGAAAGGCATAAAAGGATGCGTGAGAAGCAGGATGGACTCCAGCACATGCAGCATGACCGCCTTCCCGGTTCTGGAAGAATCTGTATCCTTCTTTTCGTAAAGTCTGGGTTTGACCATTTCCAGGTACCAGTCGCAGAATTCCCCCCAGATAAAATCATAAAGCAAGCGGGTAGCCTCATCGAAGCGGAAATTTTCGAGACTCTGAAGGATATCCGCAATAGTATGATGAAGCCGGCTCATGATCCAGAGGTCTGTTATATCGAGATCTTCAGAAGGTATTTTGTCCACAGGTTCCAATTTCCCGCTGTTCTCGAGATTCATGAGAACGAAACGGGAGGCATTCCACAGTTTGTTGCAGAATTTCTGTCCAAATTCCACCAGTTTATGATCGAAAAAGATGTCTCCGCCGTGAGGCGTAAGATAGACCATGGTCATTCGTACTGCATCCGCCCCGTAAGCGGGAACCCCGTCCTTATAAGTGGGATTCTTTTTCGCAAATTCCGCAGTTGTTTTGCTGTCAGCGCCATCTATGAGCCAGAGCGGATCCGGTGAATTGCCCAGCGATTTGGACATCTTCCTGCCGCTCATATCCCGGATCATGCCATTGAAATAAACATCGTGAAAAGGGACATCCCCCATGAATTCCAGAGAGGCCATGATCATTCTGGCCACCCAGAAGAAAATAATGTCCGGTCCTGTCACCAGCGTGTCCGTCGGGAAGAAAGATCTGAGATCTTCAGTGCGGTCAGGCCATCCCAGAGTGCTGAAAGGCCATAACCAGGACGAAAACCAGGTGTCCAGAACATCAGGATCCTGTTCAAGATGACCGTCCCTGCATTCCGGGCACAGATGAGGCTGCTCTCCGCTTACAAAACGGTGCCCGCTGGAACATGTCCATACCGGGATGCGGTGTCCCCACCAGATCTGGCGGCTGATGCACCAGTCCTGTATATTCTCCATCCAGCGAAAATAGGTCTCTTCCCAGTGTTTTGGATGGAACCGTATTTTTCCCTCTTTTACAGCCGCGATCGCGGGTTCCGCCAGCGGCTTCATTTTCACGAACCACTGGTCAGAAAGAGAGGGTTCGATGACCGTATCGCAGCGGTAGCAGTGAGGAACAGGGATCAGACGGGGTTCCTCTCCCCTTAAAAGCCCAAGTTTCTTGAGATCCTCCAGTATTTTCTCCCTTGCTTCGAACCGGTCAAGATTCCTGTAACGACCGGCATT
>CAYXFJ010000095.1:7854-10478 GCA_964464265.1 uncultured bacterium | reverse complement strand
ACTCATAAAATCCGACTGGAGGGAAAGGCGGATCCATGAAGACAGCGGTACTGACAGGTCCGGGGCGCATGGAAATACAGGAACGCCCTGATCCGGGAATGGAACATGACACAGATGTGCTGCTCAGGCTGGCAGCTGTGGGCATATGCGGATCTGACATCCATTATTTTCGCAAAGGCAGGATAAACGATCAGGTGATCCGTTACCCTTTTATTATGGGGCATGAATGTACCGCTTTTGTGGAGAGAACAGGAAAGAGAGTCTCTTCTCTCCGGCCGGGGGATACTGTGGCTGTGGATCCGGCCGTATCCTGCGGTACATGCTCCCAGTGCAGAATGGGAAGAGCCCATACCTGCCTCAACCTTCGCTTTCTGGGCTCTCCCGGCCATGAGGGATGCCTTTCGGAATTCATAGTCATGCCGGAATCCTGCTGCTTTCCCGTTGGTGCTGAGATTCCTCCGGACATCGCTGTGATGGCGGAGCCGCTCTCCATCGCCCTTTATGCCGTGAGTTTTTTGGGGGCAAAACTGCCCCGGACTTCAGCCGTGCTCGGTGCAGGTCCCATTGGCCTTTCTGTACTCTCCGTGCTCAAAGCAGGAGGCAGCAGGATTTATGCGACGGAAAAAATTCCGGAGCGTCTCCGAAAAGCCGGAAGCCTCGGCGCCTGCTTTACCGGCAATCCGGATAAAGAGGATGTGGTGAAGTCGATTCTGAAAAGGGAACCGGAAGGCGTGGAGGCAGTATTTGAATGCTGTGGAGAACAGGAGGCTCTGGATCAGGCAGTACACATGCTCAGACCCGGAGGTATCCTCCTGATCATCGGTATCCCCGAAATCGACAGGGTCTCTTTTGATATTGGACTCGTCCGGCGCAGGGAGATAACCGTGCAGAACGTGCGCCGCCAGAACCGCTGCATGGAGAAGGCGGTTCACTTTCTCGGCAAGAATCTTTCCATGATGGAGACTCTTGTCACGCACCGCTTCCCGCTTGAAAAAATCCAGGAAGCCTTTGAATGCGTTTCTGCTTACAGGGACGGCGTGGTGAAGGCTGTTGTCAGGATGGATAAATCCGGCTGAGCGACCTCTGGGCCGGATCATGAACCGGCGCAAGTACAAGAAAAGCAGAAGACCGGTTATTATTCTATTTTTACCGGGATACTTTAATAGAGAGCCGTCGTTCTCCGAACGGCTTTTGGTTCTGAGGATAATTTTTCCTTGCTTTATTCGCTTGAAACCAATATCATAGACAGGGAACACAGGGGAGTGTAAATCTCCATTAAGGCGGGAAACCATCTATCGGAGGTCCATTATGGATCGTCGCCTGTTTATAGAAAAAAGCCTGGCCGGGAGCGCGATAGTGGCTTCCCTTCCGCTCCTCCAGTGCAGCTGGGGCAAAGGGGACAGGCCTCTTTCCAGGCGCAGTCTGGGGAGGACGGGCGAAACGCTGCCCGTTATCGGATTCGGAGGCATTCTGGTCTGCAACCTGGAACAGGGCATCGCGAACGAGAGGGTCGCTGTGGCGTTCGACCGCGGTGTCAATTATTTTGATGTTGCGCCGACCTATGGCAATGCACAGGATGTTCTGGGCCCGGCCCTGAAACCTTACAGGAGCCGCAGTTTCCTCGCATGCAAGACCACGGAGAGGACCGGAGCCGGAGCCGAAAAGGAAATGCACGAATCCCTCGAGAAGCTCATGACCGACCATTTTGACCTTTACCAGATGCATTCCCTGACCACCCGGAAAGATGTGGAAACCGCATTCGGCCCGGGCGGCGCCATAGAGGTCTTTCTCAAGGCGAAGCAGGAAGGAAAAGCCCGGTTTCTGGGATTTTCCGCCCATTCAGAAGAGGCGGCACTCACAGCCATGGATCTCTACGATTTCGATACAGTGCTCTTTCCGATCAACTTCGCAGCCTGGCATAAAGGCCGTTTCGGTCCTGCAGTGGTAACCAGAGCAAAGGAGAAGGGCATGGGCATTCTGGCTCTCAAAGCCCTGGCCCTGGGACGCCTCGGTGAAGGAGAAGCAAGACCCTATAAGAATTGCTGGTACAGGCCGGTCGAGGACAGCGCAACAGCAGGCCTGTCACTGAGATTCACGCTTTCACAGGGGGTCACTGCAGCGATTCCGCCAGGCGAGCCAAAATTTTTTGAACCGGCGCTGGTAATGGCTCAGAACACAGAACCGCTTTCGGATGAGGAACTGGACAGGCTCAAGGCGCTTTCCGGGGATCTTGTACCCATGTTCTCGAAGGGTTGAGCCCGGTAAAACGCAACAGATCTTTTTGTCTAACAGGAAGAAGGATTTTCACATGAAAAGAAAAACAGGAATAATGGAACAGTTAAGGGGAGCATCTATGAAAAAATTAGGGATTGCTCTGGCAGCTGTGGCAGTGGTCGGTCTCGCTGTCTGGATCGTTTATACTCTTATCAACAGGAATAAAGAGGATTAAGAAAGAGGGATCGCGGATGAAGCTTTTTGTCAATGGTGAACAGGTTGAGGAATCCCTTATCCTGGACGAGATCGAGCGTTTGAAACCGGATTACCAGAGGGTTTTCAGGGATCAGCCACCTGAGGAACAGGAGGCTCAGCTCCTTTTTGTCCGTGAGAGATTTTTTGATGTCCTT
>CAYXFJ010000095.1:4283-7844 GCA_964464265.1 uncultured bacterium | reverse complement strand
AGAAGGTATACTCCTGCGGCAGGAAGCCCTGAAAGATGCGCGTCCTGTCCCCGGTGAAGAGATAGAGAAGCATATCCATTCGCTCATAGAGGAATACGGGAGCGAAGAAGCCCTTTACAAGCGGCTCGGGATCGCGGCAGGTAAAAAAGAGAGACTAAGAAAAGAAGTGGAGAAGAGGCTGCGCGTGGACAGGTTCATCGATTCCCTCTGTGAAGATATCAGGAAGCCTTCAGAGTCCGCTATGAAAAAATACTATCAGGCCCACAGGCAGGATTACATGGGGCAGGAGCGCGTACGGGCTTCACATATCGTGGTGCATGTGAGCGAGAATTGCAGTGAATTCGATGCATACCAGAAAATCGTCCGTGCCAAGAAAGCGCTTCAGGAAGGAACCTCCTTTGAGGAGGCAGCCGCTCAGTTCTCCGACTGCCCGGACCGCGGGGGCGATCTGGGTTATTTCGGCAGAGGGCAGATGGTCGGGGAGTTCGATGACGTGGTTTTCAAAATGAAGAAGGGAGAGGTCAGTCAGGTATTTCAAACCTCTTTTGGTTTCCACATCGCCAGAGTGACGAACCGGACCCCGGCAAAACCCCTGCCGTTCAAATCGGTCAGCAAGACCATCGAAGATAAACTGGTTGCGGAGAGGAGGACAAAGCGCATAGAGAGTTTTCTTGACGAACTCAAGGAAAAAGCAGAAATCGTCGAGGAGTAGAAGGATAGTTAGAACCTGGCCGCCGCTCCTGTGAGGATCCGCGCCGCTGCGGACAGAAAAGTATTGTCTCCGATTTAAAACAAAATCCCGGATCCATTCCATCCGAAAACTGCATGGCAATTCAATGAAAGAACTGTTTCGGGCTGAAAACATCCATAAGCATTTTGATGGCATTTATGCTCTTGAGGCGGTGAACTTCGAAATTTTCGAGGGAGAGGTGCATGCCCTGATCGGCGAGAACGGCGCGGGCAAGAGCACTCTGGGAAAGATCATTGCCGGGGTTCTTCCGGCGGATGAGGGGGAGCTCTTTTTTAACGGAAATCCTGTGGTCATCGGTCATCCGCAGGAGGCCCGCAGTCTGGGCATAGGCATCATCTTCCAGGAACTCGATCTTTTCCCGCACCTTTCCGTGGCTGAGAATATCGTGATAGGCAACTCTGAAGCAGAAAAAGACCTGTTCGTCCGGTCCCGGAAACTGCACGCTTTCGCGAAGCCCTTCATGCTCGAGGCCGGCCTCGAATGCGGTCCGGGAAGCCTGCTCGGGGAACTTCCCATCGGGCAGCAGCAGCTCGCAGCCATTGCACGGGCGCTCAGCATGCATGCCAGGCTGATCGTCATGGATGAACCGACCAGCTCTCTTTCAGACAATGCTGTCGAAAATCTTTTTGTTCAGATAAGGCGCTTGAGAGACCAGGGCGTTTCCATCATCTATGTCTCCCACAAAATGGACGAGATCCTGGCCATTTCGGACCGGATCACCGTGCTGAGAGACGGAAAGCTTGCCGGAACCCGTACTGCCGGAAAAACTTCAGCATATGAACTGATCTCCATGATGGTCGGCAGGGAGTTGAAGGACGGGCAAATAACCACTTCCCCGAAAACCCGCGAAATACTTTCTGTCAGAAACCTGAATACATCCAGTCTCGCTGACATCTCCTTCGATCTCCATCAGGGGGAAATACTGGGCATAGCAGGCCTGGTCGGATCCGGCCGCAGCGAACTCGGAGCCGCTCTTTTCGGCCTGGACAGGATACATTCCGGGAGCATTGAAATTTCCGGAAAACCCATTTCTCCGCGGACACCGTCCTGCGCCATCGCTTGCGGCATAGGACTGCTCCCTGAAGACAGGAAAACACAGGGCCTGATGATGCAGATGAGCGTCAAAGAGAACTGCTCGATCTCAGTTCTCGACAGGCTGAATGTGCTGGGGGTCATACGCAGGAAGACGGAGGACCAGAAAGTAAGGGATGTCTGTGAGACAACAGGTATCCGTTCAGCCGGTCCGGATGTGCCGGTCAGCACGCTGAGCGGGGGAAATCAGCAGAAGATACTTCTGTCCAGATGGATTCTGGCAGATCCGGATATTCTCTTCCTGGACGATCCCACACGCGGAATAGATGTGGGAACCAAACAGGACATCTACCGCCTGATCGAGGATATGGCATTGCAGGGGAAAGGCATCCTTTTCGTGAGTTCGGAGCTGCCCGAACTGATCCGCTGCTGCCACAGGATACTGGTCCTTCACGAAGGCCGGATCCGGGGGTCACTCACAAGAGACGAAGCCACGCAGGAAAAGATCATGGCGCTTGCCATGAAGGCCGCGGGGTAAAAGCCAGCTCAGAAACCGGGACATGGACGAATCATGAGACAGTTTTTTCAAAACGGGTATGTTCATCGTACATTAAAAGCAGCCGGGAAACTTCAGAGCGTTCTGGGCCTGCTCATGATCGTGATTGCTGCGGTTCTCTTAAGTCCTGCCGGCAGGCAGGACGGAGCCCTCATTTTTCTGACCAGCGGCAATATCACCGACATTCTCCGCCAGATGTCCGAGATCGGCATCATGGCGCTCGCCATGACCTTTGTGATCGTCACTGCAGGGATAGATCTCAGCGTGGGGAGCGTGCTCGCTTTCTCGGCGACACTCATCGCAAAGCTGTTGACATCCTGGAATACAGGCCTCCCGGACGGACTGTTCATTCTTCTGGCCGCAGGAATCGTTCTTGCCGCATCTGCTGCCGTGGGCATGCTCAATGGACTTTTCATATCCAGATTGAGGCTTCAGCCTTTTATCGTCACCCTGGCGGTCATGATCGGCATAAGGGGGCTTGCCAGGCGCATCACCAATAATGCCAACATCGATATTGGCTTCGGGGAGGATGTTTCCGCTGTTTTTGCGGATTTCTTATCTCAGAAAATCCTGGTCATAGGGACGTTTCTCGTTCTGACCTTAATTTTTGGAGGGTTGCTCTCGCGCACGGTTTTCGGAAGATATGTCAGAGCGCTGGGCGATAACCGAAAAGCTTCAAAATACGCGGGCCTTCCCATCACAAAGATCACGGTCCTTGTGTACATGCTTTCGGGACTGATGGCGGGGCTGGCAGGCCTGATCCACTGCGCACAGAACCATCAGGGCAATCCGAATGACGGGATCAGTTATGAACTGGAAGCGATTGCTGCCGTGGTCATTGGCGGCACAAGCCTTGCCGGAGGCAGGGGGACAGTGTGGGGGACCGTTGTCGGAGCACTTATCATGGGCGTACTGACGAACATATTCAGGCTGAGGGGTATTGATATCAATGTAGAGATGATGGTGAAGGCGGTCATTATCATTCTGGCTGTATGGGTGCAGCAGAGAAAGAAACAGACGGAGTAAAGCCGGTATTTTTCTTCAGGATTTCCCGCGGGAAAAGGGCGGTACTGCCTGGATGGTTTAACAGAGTGACTGGAGGGTGTATGAGAATCCGGTACGGACGGTTGTCTATAATGCTTCTGATTCTGTCATTGGTATTTTCCTGCAGCAGGACAGGCGGGGGGAGGTTTACGGGGAACCAGGTTAAATCGTCAAAATC
>CAYXFJ010000095.1:2202-4273 GCA_964464265.1 uncultured bacterium | reverse complement strand
GAGGTACCTGGTCATCTTCAGCCAGTGCAACAATGCGGAGCCTTACAGGGCTGCTCAGAACCAGTATCTCGCCCGGCTTTTCAGCGCTTACGGGGATGTGACACTGGAGATCATGGATGCCCAGCAGGACAACCAGAAGCAGATCTCCCAGATCGAGACTGCCATCCGCAAACAGCCCGATCTTTTGATCGTGGCTCCGAATGAACGCAGGCCCATCACGGAGGTCATGGGAAAAGCTGTCCAGGCCAACATTCCGACCCTCTGCCTTGAGAGAGATATCGTGGAACCGAATTACACATCGTTCATCAGCTGTGACAATCACAGAATAGGAAACATGGCTGGAGAATTCATTGTCCGGAAGCTGACGGAGAAATACGGAAGCCCGAAAGGGAGGATAGTAGAGCTGAGGGGTCTCCTGGGTGTGCATGCGGAGACTGAACGTTTTGAGGGAGCACATGAGGTTTTTGACCGGTATCCGGAGATCAGGGTGGTCCATGAAGCTGTGGCTGACTGGCTTCAGAGCAGGGCGCGTGAGAGGATGACGGAGATCCTCCGCGCCCAGCCCGAAATCGATGTGGTGTACGGGCACAACGATCCCATGGCGATCGGGGCCTATCTCGCTGCCAGGGATCTCGGAAGGGAAAAGGAGATGCTGTTTGTCGGTGTGGACGGCCTTGGAGGCCCTGCCGGAGGTATCAAAAAAGTGATGGACGGCGTGCTTGCCGTAACGTTCTATTACCCGCTGTGTGTGGACAGGGCGGCCGAGATCGGCAACAGGATCATGAGGGAAAAGGATTTTATTCCGGAAAAGATTTACATGATGGAATCCGCTATCATCACGCCTGAAAACGCAGCCGCCATGTATGAAAAATATACATTTCAGGGGGAAACCTCCCAATAAGTGGAAATAAGCCTCGTCGGGTATAAGACCGAGCGGAGAACTATAATAATCAGCAATATCAATAAAAGGAGGACAAAATGACAGGCAAACACACAGGAAAAAACCCGCTCAACAGAAGGGATTTCCTCAAAACCGCCGCAGGTGCGGGGGTGATCATCGCAGGAAGCGGACTCACTCCCTTCACGATCGCCCGGAACGGGAAGACGCGATATGCGCAGGTGGGGGTGGGATCCCGCTCCCAGATGTACCAGCGCGCGATTTACAACACGTACAAGGACCATGCGGAAATGGTCGGGCTTTGCGATACGAACGAGGGACGCCTCAAACTCGCGCAGGAGCAGGCAAAGAGGGCGACAGGAAAGGACGTTCCTGTTTTTCTGGCGAAAGATTTCGAGGAGATGGTAAAGAAAACGAAACCCGATCATGTCATCGTGACCACCATTGACGGTTTTCACCATGAGTACATCATCAAGGGACTGGAAATGGGCATCGACATGATCACTGAAAAACCCATGACCATAGATGCAGAAAAATGCCAGAGGATCATCGATACCATGAAGAAGACAGGCAAAACCCTCAAGGTCACCTTCAATTACAGGTACTCTCCGCCGAGAACACAGGTGAAAGATGTTCTCATGAGCGGCGAGATCGGTGATATCCTTTCCATGGATTTCGTCTGGCTCCTCAATACCATGCACGGTACGGACTATTTCCGCCGCTGGCACAGCCAGAAAAAGTTCTCCGGCGGTCTCATGGTTCACAAGGCCACGCATCATTTCGATCTGGTCAACTGGTGGCTGTCGGCCGTCCCTGTTTCCGTTCTGGCAAACGGCAAGAGGGAGTTCTACACACCGGAAATGGCCAAACGCTTCGGCCTGGATAGCCATCATGAGAGATGCCACACCTGTCCGGAAAAGGACAAGTGCGGTTTCGAAATGAACCTCGAGGAGAACCGGGGACTGAAGAGCCTGTACCTGGACAACGAACAGTATGACGGCTATTTCCGCGACCGCTGCGTGTTCCGTCCGGACATAGACATAGAGGACAATATGAACGTCATCGTCCAGTACGACAACAGTGTTCGCATGTCCTACTCCCTGAACGCCTTTAACGCCTGGGAAGGGTATATCATCAACTTCAACGGGACCAAAGGCCGTCTCGAGCACCGCC
>CAYXFJ010000095.1:0-2156 GCA_964464265.1 uncultured bacterium | reverse complement strand
GGGGCTGGTGCCGGGAAGTGCTCTGGTCAGGGTAATTCCTCTCCGGGGAGCTCCCAAGGAATATGAGCCCTGGAGCGGCGAGGGCGGGCACGGGGGCGGGGATCAGGTGATGCTGGACGATATTTTCCTGCCTGAGAAAAAAGCAGACAAGTATCTGCGGGCCGCGGACCAGCGGTCCGGTGCGTATTCGATTCTCACAGGTGCCGCTGCCAATATCAGCTTCAATACCCATGCAGAGGTCAAGATAGCAGATCTGGTGCAGAACATAGGATATCCGGATTATCCGGCAATGCCTTCAAAAAAGGATCAGGTACCGATGCCGGCGAAACAGGAATTGCGCAGGGGGCCGGGAAGGGAGGGGGAAGGACCCGGAAGAAGAGAGAGGCGGGAAGGGGCTCCTGGGGGGTTCGATCGAGAGATCACCTGAAGAACCGCGGAGAGAAGGATCTACGGGAGAAAGGAGACCATAAGAACCCGGATGGGAAGGACCTCCCGGAATGGAGAGGCCGGAGGGACCCCGGAGAGAAGGCTGATCCGGTCCAGAATTCTCTTCAGAATACGCGGAGGATAGTGACAGATTGCAAATGCATGCTGCCCGTGCTGACAGGTTGCAGGTACGGGCAGCAGTACCCATGAAAAATGGCAAAAAGAGCTTGTTTCGAAAAGAAAAATAGCCTATATTTGTAAGCTTAAATATTTTTTTTTCAAGAGATTCGCATCAATCATACTATACTTCCATCAGCGTTCAGAATCCATTCCCTAATGTGCTCCCGGAAAGGAGGTGATCTCCGATCCCATCGTTCTTCGGTTAAGCCTTATTATTAGAGGGGGAAAGAACTATTGTCATTCGTATGGCAGGATAATTGTCAAAGGATAAAAAAAACAATGCAGGAGGGATATCATGAAGAGAATCATTTTATTAACAGGTATTCTGGCACTATTACCCCTCATGGTCAGCGCACAGTATGTGATCAATAATTTCGATGCGGTTCCGGATACCAACTACTGGAATGTGTATGCGGATAATGGCACACGGCTGGATGTCACACTGGAAGAGACCTATGTTCATGAGGGAACAGGCGCTCTGAGGCTGGACTGGAAAAACCGCTGTTATGACCAGTATGGTGGCTGGATAGGGATGACCCATATTCATCCTGATTCGAACAGGGCATACGACTTTTCGCCGTACACCCATATCAGCCTGTGGTACTATAACATGACCGCGCAGTCCAAGCCGGGCAAGGTGGAATGGCGTATCTGTCTGCGTGAAGGAGGCAAGAAAACCAACTGGGAAACAGACGAATACGAGATCTGGTTTTCCCATCATTACATCCTGGACAATCAGCCGGGGTGGAACAAGATCAGCGTCGAGATGAAGGACATTGGCATCCAGGGAAGTACTGGTTTATGGGCCCCGGGATGGGGCCAGACCGCAGAGGGAGATTTCATCCTTGATCTCTCCAAGATCCGCGGCTGGACCCTCGAATTTTCACAGGACGGCTCCCTGTGGACGATGGCCGATGATTCCGTCACGGGTGTTCTCATCATAGACGAGTTCCTGCTTGAAGGAATCAATCCCGTGCCTGTTGTATTCTTTAACGGAATGAATGTTCCCGGCGGCCTCAGCATGGGTACCGGATGGAGCGGAGCTGTGGAGATCACTGAAGAAGATTTCTACACTCCTGACACCAAATCCATCAAGTGGACCACAGGTTCCGGGTGGGACGGTGTCGTATTCACGATGGAAGATACGAAGAACATGTCCTTTGTATGGCCCACGGATTCCGTCCAGTTTGCCATCAAGGCACCGGCAGGACTGGGAGATCTGATACTGATATTTGCCGATCCCGATGAGGATGGAGCCACCAAGGTGGATTACGATTTCCGCGCCACTTATATGTTATCAGCAGCCACTTACGGATGGGACGGCACGTGGAAACAGGTCAAGGTCCCTCTGCGCAGTTTCAATAAGTGGTCAGGTGTATGGGACAATGATCTTGGAGCGTCGGTGAGTGGTGAGTTCGATTCTTCTCTGGTCAAGAATTTCTATATTACTGGAAACGGACAGGCCTTTGAAGGCATGACCGTATACCTCAGCAATATATGGACGGGGAATCCTGTGTTCGACTGGACACCTCCGGAAGCAGTATCAGGAG
>CAYXFJ010000094.1:0-10534 GCA_964464265.1 uncultured bacterium | reverse complement strand
TCATTGCAGATCCCAGCCACGGTGTTGGCATCAGGGACAAGATCGCTCCCATGGCCAGGGCAGCAGTGGCAGCCGGTGCGGATGGCCTTTTGATCGAAGTGCATCACGATCCGGACAGGGCCAAGTCGGACGGAGCCCAGTCTCTTTTCCCCGGGCAGTTCGAGATGCTCATGGAAGAGATCAAGATGATCGCCTGGGCCATAGGAAGAAAACTGGGTCCTGGGAAAAAATAACCGCCTGCGTGCGGATGGAGCTTTCCATTGGAATCCTTCAATCATATTGGCATATTCGGAGTCGGACTGATCGGCGGATCTCTGGGACTTGCCATCAGACAGAAATGCCCGGGTGCGGAAATCACAGGCGTGGACGATCCGGGAGTGATCGAGGATGCAGTCAGGCGCGGCGCAATTGATAAGGGAGTGCCGCGGTCCGGTTGGAAGAAATGCGCCGAGAAATCCGACCTGATTTTTCTGTGCACGCCTATTTCCAGCATACTCTCCTATATCGATGGTCTCGCGAAAGAAGTCAGTCCGGGAACCCTTGTAACAGACGTTGGAAGCACCAAGAAACGGATCGTTGAAGCCGCTGACCAGGTTTTCCCTGAGAATAGCTTCTTCATGGGCGGGCATCCCATGGCCGGAGCCGAAGGGCGGGGACTGATCTATGCGGACGGACTCCTTTTCGAGAACATGGTCTATATTCTGACCCCAAGCCGCCAGCTCCCCCAGGAAAAGGTCAGGGCATTCGGACAGCTTCTGGAAGCGATTGGTGCAAAAGTGCTTTTCTTAAGCCCGGAGCTTCACGACCGAATCGCCAGCCGCATCAGCTATCTTCCCCAGATGCTCGCCGTGGCCCTGGTCAATCTTGTGGCCGCACATCAGAAGGACTCGCCTCATTTTTTAAGGCTCGCAGCCGGTGGATTCCGGGACATGACCCGCATCGCTTCGAGTCCCTTTACTGTGTGGGAAGGTATCGTGGACACGGGCAAAGAGGAACTCCTGCAGGCGATCGATGAATACATCAGGGCTCTGGGGGATATCAAAGAGAAACTGGTAAAAGGCGGCCTTGATAAGGATTTCCAGAACGCGGCAAAGCACAGACTTTCCATACCGCGCGATACGAGAGGGTTTCTCAACCCTCATTTTGATCTGTCCGTCAAGGTAGAGGATAAACCGGGTGTGATAGCTGCCATATCCACTGTGCTTGCGAAAGAGAACATCAACATCAAAGATTTCGAGGTGCTCAAAGTCAGGGAAGGAGACTCGGGCACGTTCCGGATATCCTTTGAAAGCGAGGAGGCACGGGAGAAGGCCATGCGTCTCCTTGCGGAGATCGGATACGGTTCAAGACCGAGAGAGTGAGACAGCAGCGGAAGAAAACCGGACGGAAGGCCGTAGCAGGCGGGGTGAAGCTGTCGAAAGAGTGGAGTTATGCAGTCAGCTGAAAGTAACAGCATTGGAATCTGTCCTTGATTTTCATCATGCAATTCCTTAATTTATCGACAATACTTCAACCGGTTCTTTCTCACTGCAATATATAAAAAATGGAATATACATGAAGACCGTTATTTTTGTGCTGATTTCACTTCTCTTCCTTGGTTTCTATACGGTCGTCCAGGACCTTCCTTCAGGCGATAAAGCCCTGGGCACAAAAAAATACGACCAGTACGAGAAGGCCGAAGCCTGTAAAAGCTGCCATACGGACATCTACATGCAGTGGAATCAGTCCATGATGTCCCAGGCTTATACCCATCACTGGGACGAGATCGAATATTTTGATCTCGCCGTGGCCCACATGCAGAAAGTCCCGGAGCTTAAACCCGTAGTGGACGGATGCAATGGCTGCCACACGCCGCTCGCGTATCTGGCCGGGGACCTCACACCGCCCAGGCCTTCCGAGAACTCCCGCGCGAACGAGAGCGTGAGCTGTGAGGTCTGCCATACCATCACAGGTTTCGAAGGGGATACGCCGTTCAACTTCAATTTCATTTCCAGTCCCGGCCGTCTGAAATACGGAGCCAAACACGGCAAGGTCTCGCCCCACCACGACACGAAATTTCTCGACATCTACCAGCAGGCTGAGTACTGCGGGACCTGCCATAATGAAAAGGACCCTTACGGTGTATGGGTCAAATCAACGCAGCTCGAATGGCTGGAAGGCCCCTACTCAAAACAGGGAGTTGCCTGCCAGCAGTGCCATATGCCTAAAGCCCCTGGACGAAGCGCAAAGATGGCGGAAGAGGACATGGTAGCCCAGCATCTGTTTCACGGCGCACACGATCCTGGCAAGCTCGCAGGCGCGATCGAGATACGCATGCATCCGGACGAGAGAGAGGTCCCGTACGACGGTGTGATCACGATCAGCGTTCAGCTTTTCAACGGCAAATGCGGGCACAAGGTCCCCTCCGGATCCGTGGAGGACCGCATCATGTGGCTTCATGTGACTGCTGTGGATGCGGACGGCAGGGAGTACCATCTGCCTGTGGACAAAAAGGGATTCGAGGGGGAAGAGTACACGATCGCCCAGGATGTGCTGGCCTATCAGGACATGGGCATCCCCCTGGGAAAGTCCGACTTTGCCGGGTTACAGAGGGACGGTGTGCCCGCGGGTGACCGCATCTTCCGCATGCCCTATTTCGATCCCGATGGACGAATGACCATCATGCAGTGGAACACCAAATCCCTGGGCGTGGATTACAGGATCGGCCCCAGGGAGACCAAAATAGAAACATACACCTGGGAGCTTCCGGACGACATTCCTGTCGGGAAAGTTACTTTCAGGGCGCAGCTCAATTATCAGAAGCTGGTCAAGCCCGTCGCGGATTTTCTGGGCGTGCCCGGAGATGAGAGCGAAGTCAACGTGATCAATACGGCCGGGACGTGGGTGGAGGTGTACGAGTAGGATTCAGGCCGGGAATACCGGTTGTGATCCTGTCAGGCATCATCCTTTGGGGTTGTATAACTTCACGAAATTTTCCATAAATTTTCCGGAGAATTTTTCATGAAACACAAAAAAATCCTTCCTGTTCTGACAGCTATAATCCTCATATTGGTTTTTTCCCTTCCGGAAGACTCCCGGGCAATCCCCGCGTTCGCACGGCGGTATAAAATCTCCTGCTCTGCCTGTCATGCTCCTTTCCCCAAACTCAAGGAGTACGGTGCGGAGTTCGCCGGCAATGGTTTCATCCTGAAAGAGGAGGAAAAGGAGAGGGACTATGTCACTGCCGGAGATCCGCTTCTCTGGCTCAACCGGACCTTTCCGGTCGGCATCCGCTTTGACGCCTATGCGATGGTTGATCAGGGTAAAACGGTGGACAACGACCTTCAAACGCCATGGGGTCTGAAAATCCTGTCCGGAGGCGCTCTGTACAGGAACATCGGATACTATTTCTATTTTTATATGTCGGAGCGGGGCGAAGTGGCGGGCATAGAGGATGCCTACATCCATTTTGACAATGTATTCGGATCAGAGCTGGACATCATGGTGGGACAGTTCCAGACCTCGGACCCCCTGATGAAGCGTGAGCTCAGGCTCACCTTCGAAGATTACGAGATCTACAAGCATCGCACCGGCATGTCCAGCACGAATCTTGCGTATGACCGGGGAGTGATGCTTTTATACGGGATACCAGCGACCAGCACGGACCTCGTCGCCATGGTGGTCAACGGGAACGGAAAAACGGAAGCGGACGCGGAAAAGAAATTCGATAAGGACAAATATAAGAATTTCGGATTCAGGATCGCTCAGGGCCTGGGCAAGTACCTGAGCGTGGGCGGCTTTTACTACACGGGTAAGGAGACGGAACTCTGGACGAACGCGGATAACAAAGTGACCTACTGGGGCCCGGATGCGCACATCGGAGCCGGACCCGTGGAAGTCACTGTCCAGTACCTGGAGCGGAAGGACTCAAACCCCTATTTCAACAGCGGTGCCGAAGAGGTCAGTACCTGGGGTCCGGTTAATGTCAAGACCAGAGGGATCGTGGCAGAGATGATCCTCTCACCCAAACTCGACCGTTCACGCTATTATATTACAGCCCTTTACAACCGCATCGGGTTCGAATCCTATAAAATATACGAGACCGCCACTCTGGGTGTCACATATCTGGTGGCACGGAACCTCCGTCTGACGGCGGAATACACACGGGATCTGGTTTACGATAAGAACCGGTTCGTCATCGGAACGGTGAGCGGATTCTGAGGTCAGTGCCTGCGAACTGATGGTCGGGCTGCAGGTCTGTAGACGGATTTTTCATGCCGGATGCCCATCCCTTCGGACGGGCATCCGGCTTATTTATTCATGGAATGCGTTCAGGATCTTTATCAGGAGAACCAGCAGATGAAATGGATAAACAAGCTCTTCCTTTCCATGGAATCCATGTTTGTGATGGTGGCGCTTTTTGGACTGGCCATTGCTGCAGCCACTTTCATTGAGAACGACTACGGACCTGCCGCGTCGCGCGCGGTAGTGTACGATACCAGGTGGTTCCAGGTCCTCCTGATCCTTCTCATGGCGAACCTTATAGCCAACATTATCCGGTACAGGCTGTACAGGAAAGAGAAATGGCTGACACTTTTATTTCATGTCTCATTTGCCGTGATCCTGGCCGGTTCCGCAGTAACACGCGATTTCGGATACGAGGGGAGCATGCACATCCGGGAGGGAGAGGAATCCCGGGTAATAGCATCGTCGAAAACATATCTAAAAATCAAGGCTGTTTCCGGGAGCGAAGAGATCACACTCGAAAGGCCGCTTGCACTCTCCAGTCTTTCCAGAAACCGTTTCACTGAAACGTTCACGGTTGCAGGCAGACAAATTGTGATCCGCTATGCGGATTTCATCCCTCACGCGGAAAAGGTTCTTGTGGACGATCCGCAGGGTGAAACCCTGGTTTCCCTTTCCGCTACCAGGGGATCGTCACGCGAACGCTTATTCCTGCATCAGGGCGAGTCAGTGGATATGGACGGCATTGCTCTCATATTCGGAGCGGACTCCAGCGGCAACAGTCCCTTTATCCGCATTCTCCGTGAGAAGGACGGGCTGGCTCTGATATCCAACCTTTCCCTGACTGTCACTTCCATGAAGGAAAGGGTGAAAAGGTATATAGAGCCGGGCGAGCCCGTGGAATTGACACCCATGATCCTGTACAGCACTAAAGGGATACAGATTGTATTTCTGGGATTCACGGATTCCGGCCGCATCGAAGCTGCAAAACCGGAGCAGAGAGCCGGAGTCAGGATTGATGAGGAAGCCCCGGATGCTCTTCTGCTTGAGATTCAGGCAGGTGCAGCCGGGCGTAATGTGACGCTTTTCGAAGGGGCAGGACTGGAGGGGGAAGTAGAAAAAATAAAAATCAGCGATGTGGATCTTGATCTCGCCTATGGTTCAGGCGAAATTGAACTGCCATTCTCGCTTCAATGCGTGGATTTCGAGATCGGCCGCTATCCCGGTTCCATGAAGCCATCCTCGTTCGCGAGTGAAGTGGTGATCCGGGATTCTCTAATGGGAGTGGAAAGGCCTTACCGGATTTACATGAACCATATTCTGAAATACAGGGGCTACAGGTTCTTCCAGTCCTCTTATGATGACGATGAAATGGGCACCATTCTTCAGGTCACATGCGACCCGGGTACACCCATCACCTACATCGGTTTTCTCCTGCTCGGCATCTGTCTCTTTGCACATCTTTTCATGCCGCAAAGCCGGTTCAGGAGGCTGGGGAAAAAGATCGCGGGAAAAGGGATCGTGCTGGTGCTCTGCGGACTTGGATTCGCAGGCGTGCTGGGAGCTGCGGGCGTATCGGAAAATGCGGGTATATCCGGGACTGCTACAGCAGAATTGGCTGAATTGCCGCGCATTACTGTTGCGGATCTGAAAAAAATACCTTTAAAACACGCAGCTCTTTTCGGTTCGCTCCTTGTCCAGGATACACAGGGCAGGATCAAACCGGTCAATTCCATGGGCAGAGAAACGCTCAGGGCGGTCAGGCCCGGGCATCCGCCGGGATTGTCACCAGACCGGATCATGCTGGGAATGCTTGTTATGCCGGAAGCCTGGGAATCCGTTCCCATGATAGAGGTGAAGGACGGGGTGCTGAGGCGTGCTCTCGGAATGCGACCGGAGGAATCCGTGGCTTCCCACGCGCAGTTCTTTGATCAGACCTCAGGACAGTTAAAACTGGAGGGTGTGATCAGTGCATCCCGGCAAAAAGATGCCCTTTCCCGCAGCAGAACCGAGAAAGAAGCGCTCAAAATCAACAGCATGCTGGACGAACTTGAAGGGGTTCTTTCGGGCAAACCCTTCCGGTTCTTTCCGAAACCCGGGGATCCGAACAACCGCTGGTACAGTTATCAGGAAATCTCCGGACCTGAACCAAGCCCTATGGCGCGCACGATGGTCCCGCCTTTTCCTGAAGAAGAAGGGAAGAAGGTTGCCGCACTTTTCGAGGCTTACAGACTTGCGGCAGTGACCGGCATGGCAGGCGGATCCTGGGACGAGGCGGACAAGTCGCTTTCGGAAATCGCAGCGTATCAGACAGCGAACGGCTCAGCAATACTTCCATCAAGCAGAAGTGTCCGGGCCGAGATCCTCCACAACTGGCTGAACCTGTTCCAGAATCTTGCCTGGCTCTTTTCTCTGGCAGGCATTGCAGCGCTCGTGTGGGGTATCATCAGGATGAAGAAGCCCGTAAAAGGGAAGGACAATGCAGCTCATGTGATTTTTCTTCTGGTGTTTGCCGGCTTTATTCTCCATACGACAGGGCTTGCCCTGCGCTGGATCGCATCAGCCCATGCCCCGTGGAGCAACAAGTACGAGTCCCTCATTTTCATAGCATGGGCGGTTGTTCTTGCGGGTATCGTCCTGTCCAGACGGACTCTCTTAGCTCTCGCTTCTTCCAGCCTGCTTGCAGGCCTGATTCTCTTTGTCTCGCACATGGGATGGACGGACCCGAAGATCACGACACTACCGCCAGTCCTTAAATCCTACTGGCTTGTGGTGCATGTATCTGTTATCACATCGAGCTACGGATTCTTCGGCATGGCAGCGGTGAGCGGATTTCTGAACCTTGTTCTTCTTCTATTCCATAGAGGAGAGAAGGATACCGTATTCGGGGCATCCCTGAGGAAGCTCTCATGGATCAACGAGCAGGCGCTTCTTGCCGGGCTGGTTCTTGTGAATGTGGGTAATATTTTCGGAGCAGTGTGGGCGAACGAGAGCTGGGGGAGGTACTGGGGCTGGGATCCCAAGGAGACCTGGACGCTTGTCATCATTCTCGCTTATACGGCTGTGCTCCATCTGAGGCTGATTCCGGCATTCAGGCGCATTTATTTCTACGCTCTCAATTCCGGAGCTGTGATCGCGTTCGGCTCGGTCATGATGACCTATTTCGGTGTTAATTTCTATCTTTCGGGACTTCATTCCTATGCAGGCGGCGATCCGGTCCCCATTCCGCTATGGGTGTATATCACTGCGGCAGTGATCGCTCTGGTGATCGCCGCAGTGTATCCGAAGAGGAAATCGCTCGCCGGGGAAGAATAAAGAGGGATTTGCAGGCCAGAAATGATGAGGGCTTCCAGGAAAATCGGGAATCATAAAATGAAATAGTCCGATGATGAGAACATCAGGTGAAATCGTGAATCATAATAAGAGAAAAATCCAATGACAAAAACATTCCATCTGTTTAGAATCCTTGTTTCTTTTCTGGGTCTTTTGATGCTGACCGGTGGCTGTGGCACACGCTCCCTCGTCGTTCCGGATGTGGAGTATTCCATGCCAATCATCGAGGGCGTGACTTTGAGCCGCCTTTCCCCGCGGGAGTTGTGGGAGCGAATTGCGGAGAGCGATGCGGTTTTCGTGGGGGAAGTGCATGACGACAGCCTCACCCACATCATAGAACTCGATATACTCAGGAATTTCTACACAAAGCATCCGAAACTGGCAGTGTCCATGGAAATGTTCGAACGGGATGTACAGGGACTGCTGGACGAATATCTCGCCGGAAAGATCCGCGAGGAGGTTTTTCTTGCGGGTTCAAGGCCATGGGGCAATTATAAAAAGGCTTATCGTCCGATAGTGGAATTCGCCCGGGAAAAGGGGCTTCCGGTCATTGCCATGAACGTGCCGAGAAAATATGCAGCCAGGCTGGCCATGAAAGGACCAGCGGCGCTCGAAGCCCTTCCCGATTCGGAGAAGGTTTTTGTTGCCCGGGAGCTCAAGGTTCTGGATGATGAATACAGGGAACGTTTCAAGAAGGAGATGACAGGGGAAATGCCTCAGGCCATGGCCATGGTCGATCCTGAAAACCTGTACGCAGCCCAGTGCCTGAAGGACGATACCATGGCAGAGTCCATCCATGAATTCCTGAAGACGCATGCGGGATACAAGGTGATCTCCTATCAGGGGGATTTCCATTCTGCATACAGTCTCGGGATCGTGAAAAAACTCAAACTGCTTGATCCGTCCCTGAAGACAACTGTGATCTCCGTGGTCCCGGTAGAGGATCCGGCTTCTCTGGACCAGGAAGCGCACAGGGGACGCGGAGATCATGTGATCTTCGTCAAGAGAGTGGCGCAGAAGCAGGGGGGCGATTGAAAAAATTACTGATCACAGGGGGCAGCGGATTTGTCGGAGGGCATGTGGTGAACCTCGCGGCAGGGAAGTGGGAAGTGCATGCCACATATCACGATGCTCCATTCACGTTTCCCGGAGTGCACACCTTTCCTCTGGACCTGGCAGATGAGAGTGAGACGGAAAACACCTTCGGGAAAATCGGACCGGATGTGGTGATCCACACTGCGGCCAGGAGCAATATGGACCTGAGCCAGACCGATCCTGACAGGACCTTCGCCATAAACGAAAAAGCTACGAGGGTTATTGCCAGGCTTTCCAGAAACATGGGATTCAGGCTGGTTTTCACCTCCACGGACATGGTGTTCGACGGGGAGAAGGGACGTTACAGAGAGAACGATGTGGCGAATCCCATCAGTGTGTACGGGGAGGCCAAATGGAAGGCGGAGGAGGCCATACGTGACACCGCAGAGAATTATGCGATCGCGCGCGTGGCACTCGTGTACGGCACGCCTGTAACAGGCAGCAATTCGTTCTCCGAGAAGATCATGGAAAAGCTCCGTCAGGGAATGGAAGTCCCTTTGTTCACCGACCAGATCCGGTCGCCCATACTGGTAGAAACCCTCGCAGAAGCCCTGCTGGAGCTCGCCGAGTCGGATTACAGGGGCGCGATCCATCTGGGAGGAGAGGACCGTGTGGACCGGTATACATTCGGTCTTTTCCTGTGCGATATAGCGGGTCTGTCGCGTTTCATGCTCAAGCCCGTTGTCATGTCAGACATGACTCAGACGGCTCCAAGACCCAGAGACACATCGTTCGACATTTCTCTTGCAAAAAAGATACTGAAGACCCGGTTCCTCGGATACAGGGAAGGACTCATGAAAGCGTACGGAAGGTAAAGGATTATGGCCAAACACAGTAAAACAGAGCATGTGGAGCAGGTTGCCACAGTCGAGAAGGTGGGAACCAAGATCCAGATCGTCCGTGTTCACGATAATGTGGATGCCAACACTGTTGTCATGGAGCTGGAGAACATCTTTGACCAGCTCATCCGGAGGGGCGTGAAACAGATCGTCTTCGATATGGGGAACGTGGAGTATCCCAATGGATCGTTCATTGCCATGCTTATCAATCAGACCATACAGGCGCGGCGGAATGAAGGCGAACTTCATTTGATACACCTGACGGACAATGCCAAAAGTCATCTGGCGATGTTCTCACCCCTGACCTTCCTGTCCGTGGGAACGGAAGAATTCCTTGCAGACCAGGGACTGGAGGTCGAACTGGAAAGCAAATATCCGGAATTCAAGAAAGGGAAGACAGAACGGATCGAAATAGACGCCACAGTGGATGCATTGAACGCGGTGACCCGTTTCGTCTCTGCTCTGGCAAAAAAAACGGGCATGGAACAGATCGAAGTGAGCAAGCTCAAGATCGCTGTTTATGAAGTGTGCATGAATGTGGTGGAGCACGGATACGAGTTCGAGCCCGGTAACTCCATGGCGGTAGAGGTGCTCTGGGAGGGCGACCGTTTCATGATCACGGTGATCGACCATGGGAAAACATTCGATTTTTACAGCCTCAAACCCTACGATGTGCACAAAGCCTTTGACGAACGCCGCAACGGCGGCTTCGGCCTGTACATCATTCAGCGTTCCGTGGACGAGATCAAATACAACAGCGATCCTCTGGAAGGAAACAGGCTGACGCTGGTGAAGAAGGTGAAGTGAGTGGCTATGTTTTCTTTTGAAGGATAAGCAGGTTTTGATAAAAAAGTTAAATTCGTTAATACTTACAAAGACTTTTTTGCTTGACAACTTTTTGTTTATTACATATATTTAAAACACTTCTTACGTAATGTAATTATTTTTGTCATTGAATTAATATGCGGGCGATTAGCTCAGTTGGTTAGAGTGCTGGTCTCACATACCAGAGGTCACAGGTTCGAATCCCGTATCGCCCACAC
>CAYXFJ010000093.1:8856-10603 GCA_964464265.1 uncultured bacterium | reverse complement strand
TGGAACGGGTTTTTGTACACAGGTCGGTTTTAAATCCGTTCGTGGAAATGCTGGCGGAAAAAGTGAAGCGGATCAGGATTGGACCGGGCATGGATCTGGAAACGGACATGGGGCCTCTTTCTTCAGCGGAACAGTTGAAAAAAATACAGAATGTGGTCAAACATGCGAAGAAAAGGGGGGGGCGCGTCATACTGGGCGGAAAACGCATTGACAGAAAGGGATATTTTTTCGAGCCCACACTGGTGCTCTGGGACAAGGAAAAGCAACCTATGGATGAGGAACTTTTTGGCCCCATTCTCTATATCACGCCTGTCAGGGATGATGAAGAGGCTGTTCTGTGGGCGAACCGCTCTTCCTTCGGGCTTTCTGCTTCTGTATGGACAGGAGATCCGAAAAGGGGAAGGGCCATCGCTCACAGGCTGGAGACAGGCTCGGTCATGATCAACGATGCGATCGTCTCTTTCGGCATGACGGAAGCGAACTGGACAGGTATCAAAAAGAGCGGGATCGGATGGGTGCACGGCAAGAAAGGCCTCGACGAAATGGTCAACATCCAGTTTGTGGACGAAGAGCCCAAGAACCGGCAGCAGAAGTTGTGGTGGTTTCCCTATCACAGAAGCACGATCGATTCACTTCGTGCGGGAATGACGTTTTTATACGATGAGTCTTTAAAGAAAAAAATGAAAGCGGTACCCGGCTTGATACGGTCGTTCACAGGATACTTGCTCCTGAACAGGAGGAGGAAGGACAGGATATGAATGCATTTCACTGGCTCGATTTTACAGTCATCGGTGTTTATTTCATCTTGATCTTCGCGATTGCGGCTTATTACATGAAAAAAGCGGGTAAGGACACAGGACAGTTCTTTCTTTCAGGACGTAATCTCCCATGGTATATCGCAGGTACGGCCATGGTGGCCACCACCTTCGCTGCGGATACGCCGCTGGCTGTTACAGAACTGGTGGCCATGAATGGAATCGCCGGTAACTGGCTCTGGTGGAACATGGCCATTGGTGCCATGCTGACCGTGTTTTTTTTCGCCAGGCTCTGGCGAAGATCCGGGATCATGACGGATGTGGAGTTCATTGAAATCCGGTATTCCGGCAAGGTGGCTGCTGTTTTGAGAGGGTTCCGGGCGCTTTATCTCGGGCTTTTTATGAATGCGATCGTCATGGGCTGGGTGAACAAGGCCATGGAGAAAATTTTTCATGTCACTGTGCCGGATCTCGATCCCTTTATGCTTGTGGTGATCTGTGCGGTCATTATCGCGATCTACGCTTCGGCATCCGGCCTTCTCGGCACAGCCAGAACGGACAGTTTCCAGTTCCTGTTTGCCATGGCCGGGTGCATCGTACTGGCAGTGATGGTCCTCAGACTTCCTCAGATCGGCGGCACACTGGCTTTGAAAGAAAAACTGGCGCCCCAGGTGCTGAGCTTTTTCCCCAGGGTAGGGGAAGTTTCCCTCGAGGGCGTGACTGGCGGAGCGCTTGCTATATCCGGCGGGGCGTTTATCGCTTATATCGGACTTCAATGGTGGTCGAGCTGGTATCCGGGGGCTGACCCGGGCGGGGGAGGATATGTGGCCCAGAGAATGATGTCCGCAAAGGACGAGAAACACAGTCTTTTAGCCACGCTGTGGTTCACAGTAGCCCATTATACCTTGCGTCCATGGCCATGGATACTCGTGGCCCTCTCCGCGCTGGTCCTTCTGCCGAGGGCGGAGAATCCTCAGGTCCTGCAGATGGAA
>CAYXFJ010000093.1:0-8846 GCA_964464265.1 uncultured bacterium | reverse complement strand
AAGACCCTGCCATCTTGGAATGGCTGATCCAGAAAAAAGGTTTAAACATGAAATTGCTAAATATTCATAATAATAAAAGAATTATTTATTTATTTACGAGGGATGACAATGGAACACTAAAGATACAAAAAGATACTAGCTTCTATCCTTACTTCTATGAAAAAGACGAGAATACAGTGGATCCTGGAATCCTTTATCCCAAGCTCATGGTCAGGTTCCTCCCGGCGGGTGTGCTCGGTCTCTTGATCGCGGTGTTTCTTGCCGCCTATATGTCCACAATAGCTTCGCAGCTCAACTGGGGCACATCGTATCTGGTCAACGATTTTTACAGGCGGTTCATCAGAAAAAAAGCGGACGAAAAACACTATGTTCTGGTATCCAGAGTGGGTGTGGTCCTCATGGTGGTCTTTTCGCTTGTCATCACACGTTTCGTGCTGACCACCATATCCGGCGCATGGGTATTCATCATCAACGCCAGCGCTGGCATGGGTGCTGTGCTTATCCTCAGGTGGTTCTGGTGGCGGATCAATGCATGGTCGGAAATATCAGCCATGATCGCTCCGCTCGTGATCTATCCGGTATCCCGCTATATTCTCGGCCTGGAGCCTCCTCTCACACTTTATCCTACGGTGCTTGGGACCACAATTATCTGGCTGACCGTCACTTTCATTACAAAGCCTGTATCCAGGGGAACACTGGTGGAATTCTTCAGGAAGATACACCCGGGCGGAAGGGGGTGGAAGAAAATAGCAGCGCTTGTTCCGGATGTGGTCCAGGATTCGGGAATGGGCCGTCTCTTTCTGGATTGGATATGCGGCATTGTCGTGATCTATACTTTTCTGTTCGGCGTAGGGAAACTCATTTTCGGAGAAATTCTGGAGGCAGCCGCTTTTCTGGCAGCGGGATGCGCTGCGGGCGTGTGGATAGCCATTGATCTCAGGAAAGGAACTCTTGCTGAAAAACCAGCTGCAATAAAGGAATAAAATGACACTGGGCACCGAAAGCTGCGCAAGGTCTGACGCCGGGCGTTTGAGAAGCCTCAATGAGGACTATTATATTATCAATCATCTGAAATCGCTTTACCTTGTGGCGGACGGGCTCGGGGTGTATGAGGCTGGAGAAATTGCCAGTAAGGCAGCCTGTACGCTTTTTCTGCAGTATTTCTATCAGGGTGCAAGGAACATAGAAGCCTGCATGAAGAATACTCTTCTCAAGGTCCATTCGATCATCGTTGACGAATCCCGGAAAAACCCGAATTACAGGGGGATGGGGAGCACCTTTCTGGCCTGCCACGTGCGAAAAGACAGGGCTCATCTCTGTCATGCGGGAGATGTCAGGGCATATCTTTACAGGAAAGGGATTCTGAAGCAGTTGACAGAGGATCACAGCACGTTGCAGTTCCTCCTGACCAGGGAGCTCATCACCCCGGCGGAGGCCCGGTCTCATCCCTTAAGACATGTGGTCAATATGGCGCTCGGTATGGAGGGAAGTCTGGAACCCGGTTATACCAGAGTGATCCTGCATGCTCATGATATCCTGCTTCTGTGCACGGACGGTCTGTGGAACATACTGGATGATATATTCATCACCAGCATACTCGGGAAAGAAACAGGCCTTCAGGTCAAGGCCGACCTTCTTGTGGAGAATGCGATCGGTGCGGGCGGGGAGGACAATGTCACGGCGCTGCTCGTGGGAGTAATTTAAGTACCGGCACCCCTCCTGGAGTTTAATTATTCTGCAGTTCGATCACGGAAACAGTTCCTGAATTATAATTCGGCACATAGGCTCTCCAGCTGTTCGGTGCAACTGCAGGAGTGGAAGGCCCGTTACCTACAGGAATAGTTCCCATCACTTCATTCGTAGCGCCGCCAATCACAGTGACCGTTCCCTCATTCCAGTTCGAGACGAATATCAGAGCCCCGTTAGGGGAGACCGCCGGAGTTACAGGTCCGGAACCTGTCTCCACGGTTGCGATCACCGTGTTGCTTGCAGTGGAGATAATGCTCACCTTGTTGGCCAGCCAGTTCGAAACATATAATTTTGAACCGTCAGGTGAAAGCGCAGGCATATAGGGCCAGTCGATGACCGGGATGGTGGTTTGAACCGTATTGGATGCCGTTGAAATGACGGACACATTGTCTGAACTCTCATTTGCCACATAAACAGTCCTGCTGTCCGGGGAGATGACCGGAGTTCGCGGGCTGTTTCCCACCGGGATGGTCGCTACCACTTGCTGGGTGGCAACAGATATCACTGAGATGGTGTCATCAAAGAGATTGGGTACATATACTTTTGTCCAGTCCGGGGTGACAGCAGGAGGGTAGGGGTAATCACCGACCTCAATGGTGGTGACAGGGTAGTTCTGTCCAAGATCCATCACCGTGACATTGTCTCCGTCTGTATTGGCCACATAAGCCAAAGCTCCGTTGGGAGTGAGCACCGGTGTGGTCGGCCTATCACCTGCGGCTATGGTTGCGATGACCTCATTGGCAGTAGTGGAAATGACCATCACATTTTTATCGTTATGATTGGCTACATACACTCTGGATCCGTCCGGTGAAATGGCAGGAGGCCTCGGCCACCAGCCCACAGGGATGGTTTTGATGACGGTATTCGTGGCGGCAGAGATAACGTATACAGAGTATGCCATTTCAGCTGAGCCATATACAAATGAGCCGTCAGGCATGATGACGGGAGTATCCGGATTGTCTCCCACGGGGATCGTGGCGATCACCTCAAAAGGTCCCTGATCGTAGCCGCCGTTGCCTCCTGTGCCCCATTCCATCATCTGGATGGTTATCTGATGGGTTTCCCCTTCTTCTCCGATTCCGCTGCCTTCTCCCCAGTACCGTATGCTGTCCGATTCGATAAGTGCAACGGCAAAGTAGTTGATCCCGATGATGCCGTTAACCGTTCCTCTGGCCTCGGTTTCCCCGATTTCCAGGGTATGGTTCCCGATAATGGTAAAGTGATTCCCGATCAGTCTTTCCCATTCCGCCCAATTGTAAAAATTACCCGTCCATGAATCCCTCTCATTCGCATAGGCCTCGAATATATCCGAATTCCATACCTCATTCACGGTCTCCCACCGGGAGAGATCGATGATCATGATCCTGGCTATATCGAATTGCATATCCGAGATACGCTTGGCAGCAGCCGATCCGGAAGCAGAAGTCCCGGGAAAGTTCCCTTTTAAAACCAGACCGGATCCGGCGTCATTACTGTACATGAAATTGAGATTAAACCGGATAGCCCCGTCAGACGGATCCAGCGGCTGGTGGCTGCAGGTGCAAAAATAAAGAATGAACAGCACCGGAATAGAACAGAGCTTTTTATTCTGAAACATCACATTATCTCCTATGATGACTGATTTCAAAGGGTGTAAACAATCCCGCCATACAACTTGAATCCAGTAGCGTCTGTATTTTCAGAACCGCTTTTAACGCTCCCGGTATAATAACGCAGATCAGCGTCCACATCCATTGCCGGAGAAAGCCTGAACCGTGCGCCTCCGCCGAAGCCGAACAGACTGGCTCCTCCCGTACCGTAGTCATTGTCCGAGTACTTTTTCAGATCCAGAATGCCTCTGAGCCGTAACCTGTCGGAGTACGGGATGGACAGAATGCCATTGAGTTCAAACTGGTTCATGTTCCTGTTCTTTTTCTCTGTTTCATACAAATCCCCTGTACCTGTCCTGTTTTTCGCCTTCGACCTGTTTCTCAGGAGGAATACCACATCCATGGAGCGAACCTTGAAGGCTGACATCAGCTGAACGACCAGGCGGTTTCCGGAACGGAACACTTTCTCGCCGGACCATGTATCGTCGAAATAGAGGGTGTACATGATATCGCCTGTCAGCTTGAAATCCCTGTTGAAAATAAACATGTTTCTGTCAGCACCTGCAGTAAGGGTGATCTCGTCGCCCGGATCATAACTGCTTTCGGATCCTTTGAAAGGCTCGAAGGCTCCCTTTACCATATAGCTCAGGCCAGCGCCGAGGATGAATTCCCCGAAAGTCCTTGCTGTGCTCACCCCTCCCTGAAAATCGAGACCCTGTCCAAGTGTCGGGACGCGGAAACCAAACGCAGGCATGGAAAGGACACTGGCCACAGAATATTCTTCGGCATCAAGGGCGCTCTTTCCTGTGGGAAGATTCATTCCGAAGGTGAAAAGGAAACGGTCCCCGAATGCGAGATAGTGTCCTCCCCATTTGATGTCGGATAATCCGGTTAGGCTGTAACTCTCACCGGTATTCATGCTGGACAAAGCCGGAGCAGTGATGGCATAGAGAAGCAGTTTGTCGCTTTGAGGGTAAACGAACGTGACCGGGACGGAGAATAGAGTGATGTTGTCATCACCGGCTTTCCATGTCTCAATAGAAAGTCCGGCTCCTGTAAAAGGATCGGACTGTAACCTGTATGCTCCTTCCTGGCCATGGGCAGTTATCACCGCCCCTGCTATAAAGAAAACCAGAGGGACAAGAGCGCTAATGGTTCTTCGAAGATCGGCTGGTCCTGTACTGTTTTTTATGATGGTTATTCCTTCCTTTCCGGAGGTCTGTTTCTCGATGCTCTATCTTCTTGGAAGAGGGATAATGATCTCGAATGCTGCGGATTGACCGAAACTGGACTGCGTCTGCTCCTGGGCCGGTTTCCTGTTGTCTATACCGGGAAGAAAACCGCTGTTAAGTATGTCGCCTGTGGAAATAAGGCGGTCGACCACAGGAGAGAGCTCTGTACCGGCAGCGTCTGAAACCCGCGAAACCGCATCAGCTCCGGCAGGAGAAGTTTCTTCTTCAATCCCGGCATCGCCTGAGGAAACAAACTGCGTTTGCAGTTCTTCCATTCCCAGTTCTCCTCCGGACAGGGTTTCTGACCGCGAGAGCTGCTGGCTCGCCGCGCTGAAATTGGGATCCAGTTCCACCGCATTTCTATATTCACGTGCAGCATCCTGATACATCCCGCGGTCATCAAAGTCCAGTCCGCGGCAGTAAGCCATAAAAGCGAGCAGATTTTCAGTAGGAATGACAGCGATGGCATCCCGCTCCTCCTGTGTCAGCGGGATGTTCATCTGGGAGAGGAGTTTGAAAACAAGATCTTTTTCCATCCGGAATATTTCGGGCAGTTTTCCTGTCACGTTTGACGGTTTCTGGAAACTGGCCTTACGGGTATCCAGTATCTTTGCATCGATGCGCAATCCTTCCCCTTTCAGATCGATGAACGTTCCGTTGATCAGTCTGGCCGCGCCCATCAGTCTGGCAGCTCTTGGTGCGGATGATTCGTTTATGACACCGCTCGTACCGAGACCCATCTCTTCAAAGAGTTTCTGCATGCGGAGACGTTCAATAACTTTCAATCTCTTCAACCTGGAAAGGTCGGTGATGACCATTTCCGCAAGGCCTTTTTGTATGGGATCGAGGTCTTTTCTTCCGCCCATGTTCCTGAAATAGGTGACAGCGAGACTGGTATCCGGAATGGACGAAACGTCTATCATTTTTTCCTGAGCCAGAGCTGTTTTTGCGTCGGCTTCCATCTGTTTTTCGATGAGCTGCAGCATTCTGGACTCGATGCTGGCCCGGATATCTTCCGAACGGCTCACGCCCGTATAACGCCTGTATATGTCTATTGCATAGGGAATATCCCCCTGGATCTCGAATGCGGTTCCGAGATAGAAAAGCGTCCTTCCGTCTGCTGAATCTTTGAGAAACGATTTCAAGAGTAGAGGGATCGCTTTATCCATGTCGGGTTTGCTGTAATGCGCAATACCCAGTTCTCTCTCGATCACAGGATCGTCGGGTTTTTCTTCTAGAGCTTTTTCAAATGCCAGTATGGCAGCGTCGTAGTCTTCCCGGTCAAGGCTCTTTTCCCCCTGTGAGTAATGAGAAGCCGCACATCCGATGAAGAGCAGGAGAATACCGGATGCGCTGAGAAGGATACACTTTCGGAACATGGTGTCTCTCCTATGAAAACGGCGTGAATGAAAAGAATCTCTTTGTAAATTGATGAACATAACAAAATAGTCAAAGGCGGGAAATAAATTTACCAATGATCACAGATAAAGTAAATTTTAGTAAAATTTTCGTAATAGTCAAGAACTCTTTCTTGTAGCTTTAAATTGAACACGGCCGCATTGAGGGGTATGTCTTCACTCTTATCAATGGAACAGCCTTTGGGCTCTGCGGACTTTTTCAAGGATTCTCTTTTTTACGATTGAACCCGAAACGGAGATCCAGAAAGCCCCAGATGCCGATCACAATGCCAGCAAGAATGCCCGCACCGGTAATGATCCTTTTACCTTGAAGTGGAATATCCTCTGAAAAGCCGTCGATCAGGGCGAGCACCATTCCAACCAGTCCGATGATGATCACCAGAATCCTTTCCATCTTTCCCCTGTTGACTTCAACAAAAGTGTGCAGGGCCTGGAGGGACGTCTCTGCCTCTTCTTTCCGGGCATTGAAATAGTTGAGATCCACCTGCGTCTGCTCTATGGCAAGATCGCAATCCTCACAGAACATCCGGCGCATGCCGTCGTACTGGCCTTCGAAAACAGGATCTTTCAGAAGTCTTTCAATATTCTTTAGATTTATCTGCATGGTGATGATGCGCTGGTTCATCATCCCGAGGTCTTCAACCAGCCTGCTCTCGAGTTCGGAAATCCTCAGTATCCGTTTTTCCAGATACCTCAGGTTTCCCCGTTTGGGGACTCTTTCGAGATGTCTGGCCAGACTGATCTCGTCTCTCTCCATGTGGCTCATTCTGTCTGATTCATGACAATTGTATTCGCTTTCGATTTTCAGAAGGCTCAGTCCAAGCCTTGGAAGAATGTAGGTCACGAAGGTATCGACAGAGGCCATATGCTTCTTGTCGTTTTTTGCCAGAACGAAGACTGCGGGTCCGGTTTCCAGGTTATTATGATAGGTAAGCAGTCCGAACGATAGATCCTGATCGGAATTCCGTTGAAGGCGGTCCCCTGGAAGGTGGAGGAGTGAATGGGCATGTTTCCAGTTTTCCGGTTCCGCGTAATAACAGGTCATTTCACCCATACAGGATATGTTTCCATGATCCGCGAGTGAGAATTCCTGCAGGAACGACCTGAGCTGTCCCCATGTACTCTGGCAGTCTTCCTCCTTTGTCCGGCCTTTCTTCATTACGGTAAGCTGGATGAAAGCGCTGTCCAGTATCAGACGGCTCTCGAGATCCAGAAAAAGATGGTCCCTGTTGAGATCTAGCCATTGCACGCCTGTCAGCCTGTGGCTTTTTTTACGGTTTATTTCCGCATGCGAGATTACCGGTTCCGGCGGACTTTCAGCAGGGGATTTCTGACGATAGACCCATGCATGAGCGAGTATGGAGAGCCGTTTGATGGATTCCCATTTTTTCTGTTTTTCATTTTCATCGTCCAGGGAATATTTCCGGGGCATGAAAATGAAACGGATCACGGTCAGATCCCTCATGCGGAATGCTCCATCCCAGGGTAATCAGCAGTGGGTCCGGCCTTCCGGTTCTTATTCTTTCGGGAAGCTTCATTGTTCGAAGGCTCAAGCATTCTTTTTCTGGCTTCATTCATTTTGTTCATGAGAAGATGTTCCTGCTGTTCATCCTGATAGAGAAGCGAAGGCGAGGTGATGCCCCTTGTCCTTTTGGGCTGCGCATCTGTAAACGGGGGGAAGAGAGAGGAGTGTTTCAGGATCAGATGGTAAATCCTGTTAAATCCCTCTTTTCTGTTTCCCCTTTCGACCTCTCTGGCCGCATCCAGAAATTCGAGCTTGAAGGCCTGCCAGCCGTCACCCAGTTTCTGCTCTATGGACGGCATGTTTTCGTTGAGGTAATAGAGATTTGCCAGAATGTCCATAAGATTACCCCTTTAGATTGGTAATAATTGAAAATGATTATTCTTCCACATGAGAATCCTTTCCCGGATGTCATGTCAGGAGATTCAGGGACCCAAAAAAGGATCAGGTTGATGCAAGGATGATAAGGAATATCGGGATAATGTAAAGCGCTTGTATGTAATTTGCAATAAAAATGCAATGGTTTTATCGGGCATATTGTTCTGTACGGCATCCGGAGTCTGGAACGAATGGGTATGGAGCTCTGTACGGATACTGTCAATGAATGTTCCTGCATGGCAGGCCGGCTCTCATATACTTCTTGACTTTAACTGATATTTTTATTAAATATCCCTTGATTCAATCCCACCTCCGATAATGTTCATAAGTGACCTGTACATAAGGCACCAACTTTTTCTGTGATGCGGAGTATTTTATGTGAAACCCCGGAACAGAAGGGTACCCGTTTCAGCGGGAAGCCTGAATAATTACTTTATTGAGCATGGAAACCTCAGCATAAATAATTTAAGGAAGGAGAACCTTTTATGGCAGTGAAAGAAAAGATGATGGATGACATTGCTGTCGTGAGAATCAAAGGCAAACTCATGGGCGGTTCCGAGACTGATGAATGTCATGTTAAAGTAAAAGAGATTCTGGCGGGAGGAACCAGAAAAGTGATCCTGGATCTTTCCAGTGTAAAATGGTTGAACAGCCGCGGTCTCGGAATGCTGATGGCCTGTTTTACCTCCACAAAGAGTGCGGGCGGTGAATTCAAACTTGCGGGAGCGTCCGGTAAGGTCAACAGTCTTTTCATGATGACCAAACTTCTGACCGTATTCGATACTTATAGCACTGTGGATCAGGCTGTAGGAAGTTTCAAGACCAAGAAATAGCAGCAGACATGTGATGCAAGGCAGCAACACGGGAATTATCCGATTCTGATACAAATCCTCCATGAGACTGGAGAGGGGAAATCTGGTTGCGGGTGTACAGATGACTTCCGTCAGGGGCAGGGGAT
>CAYXFJ010000092.1:0-10801 GCA_964464265.1 uncultured bacterium | reverse complement strand
CCGTGTCAGATGAGCAGGTTCGCGTTCATTTCGCGGTCCGCGACACGGGCATCGGCATCGCCTCTCACATGCAGCAAGCGATCTTTGCGGCATTCACGCAGGCTGATGGATCCACAACCCGGAGATATGGAGGAACGGGTCTCGGTCTGGCGATCTGTTACCAGCTGGTGGAATTGATGCAGGGCAGGATGTGGCTTGAGAGTCCTGTTCCGGATAAAAAGAAAAAGAAGGGCGGTCAGGGCAGCCGTTTTCATTTCACAGCCTTTTTCTCGCTTCAGGAATTTCCGGAGGGCAGCTATCAGGATGTCGATCTTGAAGCTGTGCCAGTACTGGTGGTGGATGACAACGATACCAGCCGGCGTGTTCTGGAGGAAATGCTTAAAAATTATAAAATGCTGCCCCAGGTAGCATCAAGAGGTGAAGAAGGACTCAGGTTACTGAACAGAGCAGTACAGGAGGGAAAACAGATCCCGCTGGTTCTTCTCGATGCGAATATGCCGGATTCAGACGGATTCCAGGTTGCTGAAAAAATCAAGCAGGATAAGAGGCTTTCATCTTCGACCATTATTATTCTCTCTTCAGCGGACAAGAAGAGCAGCATGGAACGCTGCCAAGCGCAGAACCTGCAATTCTATTTGATGAAACCCATCCGGCAATCGGAATTACTCAACATCATCACCCAGGCTCTCGGCAAACGTAAACATGATAAGGGCAGGGCCGGCTCCAGAGATAAGGATGATATCTGGAAGAAAATGGATTTTGAAGATCTCATCCTGCCGCCCATGAAAATACTGGTTGCGGAAGACAACAACATCAACCGCAAACTGGCGGAATCCATTCTGTCGAGAAAGTTCAAGGACATTGTCACTGTATCCAACGGCAAAGAGGCTCTGGAGGCATTACAGTCGCAAACGTTCGATCTGATCCTGATGGACCTTCAGATGCCGGAAATGGATGGATTCGAAGCGACAGCTGTGATTCGTGAAAAAGAGAAGGAAACGAACAGCCATATCCCCATTATTGCCCTGACAGCGCATGCAATGAAAGGTGATCAGGACAATTGTTTTGCAGCAGGGATGGATGGTTATGTTTCCAAGCCCATGCGTGCAGATGAGCTTTTTAAAGTGATTTACAACACCATTCATGGTATTGCCACCAATGCGCATAACAGAACGAAGGCAGACGTGAATGTGTCGAGCGCAGTTGAGGCACTCGGAGGGGATAAAGCGCTTTTCCGGTCGCTCGTTCATGATTTTCTGGAAGATTTACCCAAACAAATCGAGGGACTGGAAGAAGTAATTGCGAAAGGGGACTGCAGGCAGATCGAGCGCAAGGCGCATAATCTCAAGGGTGTGATTGGTCATTTCGGGTCCAAGAATGCCTATACACTGGCTTATGAACTGGAAAGCATGGGAAGACTGGAGCAGCTGGATCGGGCAAAATCCATTTTTAATGCATTGCGCCAGGAAATCGGACGACTCAAAGTCTATTTCTCCGGAGATGAATGGGAGAAGAATGCATGAGATTGCTGATTGCCGAAGACGACTCTATCACGCGAAGTCTTCTGAAATCAGTCATGAAAAAGAACGGCTATGATGTCGTTGCTGCCAGGAATGGTACTGAAGCCTGGGAGGCTATGAACCAGGAAGATGCGCCGAGACTGGCGTTGATTGACTGGATGATGCCAGGAATGGATGGGATTGAACTGTGCAGTAAAATAAGGGAGACAAAGGAAAACAGATATGTGTATATCATTCTGGTCACAGCTAGGACCAGGATCGAAGATATGACTGAGGGTCTGAATGCCGGAGCGGATGATTATATGACCAAACCCTTTAATGCAAGGGAACTTCTGGCAAGGATCAAGGTGGGTGAACGGATTCTCGGGCTGCAGAACTGTCTTCAGGAAAATGTGCAGAAACTGAAAGCTCTGGATCACATGAAAAGCGATTTCATTTCAACGGTTTCCCATGAATTGAGAACGCCGATTGCCATCATGCGGGAAGCAGTCAGTCTGTGTCTTGACGGACTGGCCGGTGAAATTACGGGAGAACAGGAGGATCTCCTGAATGATGCACTTCAAAATATAGACAGGCTGACCCGGCTGGTCACCGATCTCCTGGATGTATCGAAAATAGAATCCGGCAAGCTCAAACTGCGAAGAGGTATGAAGGATATCCGTGAACTCGTCACCAAAGTGATAAAACGCTATGAAAGGCAGGCAAGGGAACGGGATATTCAGCTCACTTCTCATATTGCTGAAATACCGCTTCGGATCTATGCGGACAGCGATAAAATCACTCAGATACTGGACAACCTTTTGAACAATGCCTTCCGCTTCACTCCTGAAGGCGGCAAGATATCGGTGACGGTGCTGAACAGGGAAGGGGAAATCGAATGCCGTGTGGCGGATAACGGGATCGGAATTTCGAACGAAAATATTGCCAAACTTTTTTCCAAGTTCGAACAGTTTGGCAGGGTGGATGGTCCTGGCTACAAAGGTACGGGTCTGGGGCTGGTCATTGTCAAAGGCCTTGTGGAAATGCACGGGGGCAGGATATGGGTCACCTCTAAAAGGGGGAGAGGGACCACATTTTATTTTACCATCCGTAAAACAGAGACACCGAAAATACTGGTTGTCGACGATGAAGAAAATATGTTGGAGCTGGTCAAGGAAACACTGAGTGTTGATGATTACAGGTTTGTGGAAGCAAGAGACGGCAGGGCGGCAGTCAGGAAGGCAGAAAAGGAATTACCGGATCTCATCGTTCTGGATGTAAAGATGCCCAGAATGGATGGCTATTCGGTTCTTGAAAAATTAAACGAAAATGAAAAGACCCGGAATCTGCCTGTTCTCCTCATGAGTGCGTATCAGCTGGATGAGAGCCGGCTTATCAGGAGGACCGGCGGATATCCCTTCCTGTCCAAACCTCTTCAACCGGAAGAGCTCAGGTATCATGTTCAAACCCTGCTGGATTATTGATCCCAAACCATAGGTCCGGAATGAGAAAAAGAGAAAGCAAAGAAATCCATCATGATCCTGTCCCCGCAGTAACTGGCAGCCTGTGTGGGGAAAGAAATAAAATCATTCAGTCAAGCCTGGATGATCCCGGTCTTGTCCTGTTATATCGCAATATTATTGACCATACAGGAACCGTCATCCTTGTACTCGAAGCAGACAGAACGATCACTCTGGTAAACAGTGAATTCGAACGCGTAGTCGGATACTCAAAGGAAGAAGTCGAAAAAAAGAAAAAGTGGTCTGAATTTGTACTTACAGATGAATGGGAACATCCGGAAGACCCTCACCCTCTGCGAAGAGAAGATCCGGCGAAGTCGTCCCTTCAGTATGATATAAAATTTGTCACCAAGACCGGAGAAGTACGGCATGGGCTGGCTCAGGTCACCCCGGTTCCTGAAACAAGGTCTTCCATTGTCTCCATGATAGATGTGACAGACCGCGTGGAAGCGGAGAAGGAGAAGGAACGCATGCAGAATCAGTTACTGCACGCTCAGAAAATGGAGGGAATCGGAATTCTGGCCGGAGGCATCGCACATGATTTCAATAACCTTCTTACGGCCATTCAGGGTTGCTGTGAAATGATGAAATTGAATATTAACGAGGGGCATGAATGCTATCAGGATATTATGGAGATACAGGGAGCCACAACGCGGGCAGCTGATCTTACCCGCCAGCTTCTTCTTTTCAGCAGGAAAAATCTCTCAGAACCTGTTCCCCTTGACATGAACAGAACAATTGAAAGTATGCTGCAGTTATTGCACCGGTTAATCGGAGAGGATATTCATGTTCATACGGATCTGGATCAGGATCTCTGGCCAATTCGGGGAGACCGGATCACCCTTGAACAGGTCATTCTGAATCTGGTCGTCAATGCCAGGGATGCCATGCCTGAAGGCGGGGATCTCTGGATCATGACCCGGAATAAAGTTTTTAAAAAAGAAAATTCAGAGGTACTTCCCCATCTGAAGACAGGAAAGCATGTCAGGCTGATCGTCAAGGACACAGGAGTCGGTATCTGCAAAGTAGATCAGCGGCATATCTTTGAACCTTTTTTTAGTACAAAGAAAGATAGCAACGGTACAGGACTCGGACTCTCCGTGGTCAACGGTGTTGTCAAACAGCATAAGGGAACGATCCGTGTCAAAAGTGCTCCAGGCAAGGGAGCTACATTCGAGATCTGTTTTCCGGCGATTGCCGTGAAACCGGAGTATATCAAAGAAAAGGATGTTTGCATTGAAACCCTGTATGGCACGGGGGAGAAACTGCTCATCGTCGAAGATGATGAATATGTCCGGGAATTTACGATGAGGGCTCTGAATAAAAGCGGTTTCACTGTTCTTGGCGTTTCCACAGCTCAGGAAACCCGGACCTTGTTCAGAAAGCACAGGGGACAGATCGATATCATATTCAGCGATGTGGTTCTTCCTGATGGAACAGGCCTGGATCTTGTCGAGGAGCTGAAAAATGAAAATCCGGATTTGCGTGTGCTCCTGAGCAGCGGATACAGCGATCATAAATCCAAATGGCCGCTCATAATTCAAAAAGGATACGCATTCATCGAAAAACCGTATTCTCTCACAGATCTGCTTCAGGCCATACAGGGCTTGAACGCCTGATGAAGAGGCACATCTTCGATTGGCTGCCAGCTCGATTCCCGGAGATAACTTTTTTAAACGGCCAGAGTCACCTCGATCCCGATGGGGCAGTGATCCGATCCCATCACATCTGAAAGAATAGATGCAGAGAGTACTGAGCTCCGGATATTTTCACTCACAAAGAAATAATCGATGCGCCAGCCGATATTCCTTTCCCGTGCGCCGGATTTATAGTCCCACCAGGTATACAGACCACTCTCCTTATGAAACATCCGCAAAGTATCGAGATATCCGTTTTCAATGAATTTGTCGATCCATGCCCTCTCTTCGGGTAAAAAACCGGATATCTTCTCGTTCTCCCGGGGTCTTGCAAGATCGATTTCACGGTGAGCAGTATTGACATCTCCGCAAACGATGATGCCCTTTCCGGTTTTGCGGCATTCATTTGCGTATTCGAGAAAAGCATCGTAGAAATCCATTTTATACTTCAGCCGTTCAGGCGACATTTTTCCATTCGGGAAATAGATATTGAACAGGAAGAAGGAATCGAATTCCAGAATGAGCGTACGGCCTTCCGAATCGAATTTTTCCATTCCAAAACCTGTCCACGTCTTAAGAGGCTGGAGCTGCGAATAGACTGCCACACCGCTGTACCCCAGTTTCTCAGCGGAGGAGAAATATGCCTGAAAGCTCTCATCAGGATGAAGCATTTCTTTGGACAGCTGATCCGGCCTCGCTTTAGTCTCCTGTATGCAGAGAATATCCGGCCTATCCTTTAAAAACCAGTCCAGGAATCCCTTTTTATAGATGGCTCTCAGGCCGTTCACATTCCAGGACAGGATGCGTATGGGTATCATGGTTTTCCCTGCCTTTCTAAAATTATTTTACGAGGAGAAGATACGGGTTTCATCATAATAAGTAAAGATGATTTTAGTGAATGCCAGGTGCATCAGGCATTATCCCGTGTTTCACGCGCTCCGGTTTCAGGAACCTTAAGCCAGTTCATCGGCCATCGCCAGATCTTTCCATCGGAGGTCTCAAGGACAATGCGTCTGGAATTCTTCCTGATTTGTCTCAAAACAGTGGCTGTTTGTCCTTCATAACGTTTCCCTGGATCATGCATTATCAGGAGAAGGTCACCGGGTTTCAAATGGCTGTAAGGAAGGAAAGCAGCCTTCCATATGCTCCGCCTGCGGATTTTCCTTCGTTTCTCAGGGGGATGTCCTTCCACATGGAATCCGAGATCCTGAACATGTGCAAGTGCCCAGCGGTTCGCGGACTGTTCCCCTTCTCCGGGATGGAGATCCAGGTGATGGCGCCGGAAATGATGCAGTTCATGCGCAAACAGCATGGACAGATGGTCTTCGAAAGAGCGGTACTTGAAAGTCCAGCCATACAGGTCTGTCTCTTTTCTTGGATAAAGAAAATCCCGGCCGTCCAGCCGCATCCGGATCAGCTTGAAGGTGTCCGGCAGATCGGAGGGTGCTGTCCAGTGCTGAACAAAAGACCATTTCCCCCTTTTTGCAGGAAATTCCGGAGGTGACATCCAGTGCATCACATAGGCAGTACCCCGTTGCTGGCGATTCCCGGGCAGAAGATAGAGTGCCACGACAAGATCGAATGTATCTGTTTTGCCGGCCACCGCGGAGAGTATGCGGAAGAGGCTGTCAGGATCCTGTCCGTACAGGAGAGGTGTATCGTGTCCTGAAAAGAGATAGAAACGCATAAAGATTGAATCTCCTCAAGCAGCAGGGCTATAGATCATTCCAGGTATGATCAAAATACAATAGCCCTGCAGGACGAAAAAAAACAGGGGTCACGCTATCGCGACCCCTGTATACAGGAAGCTCCGAGGAGGTGCCATCTGAGCTTCCCGTTCAATATTATATACGCCTGACATAACTAAAAGTTCTATGACTGTTTTAATGGTTTTGATCTTTTCGCTTCCCATTTTATCAGTATCACAGTACCCAAAACGTACAGGATAGTTCCCAGAAGCATCCCTGCTATGCCGTCCACCGCATGATGATAAGTGCAGTACACTGTTGCGAGATTGATGCCTATTGCAAAGATCATGAAAATGATCCCCAGTCTGGGCTGATATTTGAGGGTTGCCCAGGCCATGGCAAACGCGCCCGCGACATGCGAACTTGGGAAACAGCCTCCGCGTATGGAACCCCCTCCCTGCATGTACTCGTTGAGATTCTGGAATAGGAATCCTTTGGGTTCCACTGTATGCAGACCTTTCAGTATGACCCATGGACCTTCGGCCGGGAAAAAGAGAAAGAGCAGAAAGGAAATGCAGTATGGAAAGAATGTGAGAAAAAGGAAGCCAAATGCTTCCCTTTGCCTCCCTTTCAGATAAAGAGATAGTCCTCCCACAGGGATGAAAAAATAATAGCTGCAGTAAAAGAAATTCATCAGTTCGGTCAGCCAGGGAGTATACAGTCTCTGGAGCCAGACCGTCGGATGAACTCCAAAGATCCATTTGTCCAGTCCCACGACCATTTCATTCGCCCAGTAGGGGAACATCATGGTGATCAGGTTATCCAGTTCGCTCCACATTAATCCCAGAAGAAATCCGGGATAGAACGTTCTGAAAAAATGTATGACCTTTGAAGGGTTTTTTTCAGCGAAACGCAAAAATTCCAGCAGCAAAAGAATAAAAACAGAATGAAACACCGGATATAGAGGCCAGCGGGGCACATCATTATGAAAGGGAATGATCAGAAGACCCAGAACAGCCGCATATCCGATAATAGTGTAATCCATGGGATGGAAGGCGATGACACTGTAGCGTTCGCGTATCTTATTGACCGATTTTGACAGAAAAAAAAGCATGGCTCTATCTTCCTCCTGGTTTGTTCGGGATTTTATTCTCCATATATGAGTGCCGGTGTTTTTAGTAAAGGAAAACGTCATCCCTTGAACGGAAGTGGAATGACGTTTGGGATACCGTGTGGTACCGCATCAGTCTGTTTCTGATTCTATAGGATAGACAGGTTTTATGTCTACTGGAATTTCCTGACATTTCTCCAGGACTGCCTGCACCGGAGGGGTCAGATGGCAGTATTTATCAATAAACGTTCTGGCTGCCCGATAATCTCCTCTTGCCTGTATCATCAGCACCTCACCTGCCAGGGATTCGACAGCATGTCTGATCCGCCTGGTATTTACGCTGAAAAGCCCGGCCTGATTGATCTGAAAACCATCCTTATCGAGCAGGTAGTTAAGCTGAATGGCTGTTCCTCCGCCGTGAGCTTCCGAGATGCCGAACCGGATAGACCGGAACATGCCTCCAAGATAAGTGGCATAAAGCGATGACCCGAGAGAAGCCGGGAACACTCCTTTATCGATCAGATACTGCACATTGTACAGACCGAGCACATCTGCCTTGCATTCTTCGATCAGGGAATAAAGATCTTTCAGCGCTTTATTAACCGTGATGGATTCGCCATTCAATGTGATCTCACCCGGACCCAGTGCATGGCTTACCTCATGCATCAGTATATGATTGAAATACGCTTCGAAGGAGATGCGCTGTGCCTCCGGAGGGTCGAGTGCCATATTGGCGATCGGGATGAATATCTTTTCAAATTTTGAATGCATCACATTTTTAAGCATGACTTTCTTGGATCCCTTTGCTTTGCGCACTCTTTCATCATTTGGCAGATTGAAAGCGAGGGTCTGTACATCAGCTTTGGCATCGCCGGCTGCATAGATTTCATTCACGACTTTAAACGGGGATAAACTACCGCGCTCGAAGTTTTTGTAACGGTTGTCAATGGGAAGGTTAGCTTCCATCTCGTCCAGATAAAGGGAAATCCTCTGAAGTTTCTTGCTCTCCGACTGGTCAACGGTGCAGACAAATGCTTCGAATGCAGCTTTGTAACCCAAAAGGCCGTCCTCGTACACCTCATACGGACCGATAACGGTCTCAATGTCTCCATCCAGGTTAAGCCAGTCCAGATCGCTCTCGTAATAATCATTTGAAAGAAAAGCATCTGCGCGGCTCAGGAGATAGGTTTTCAGGGTCAGGTCCTGAGTGATCTCCGAAGCCTGTCTCAGGAGACCGGCCAGGATTTTCAGCTTATCTTGATAATATACCGAATAGGGGATAGCCACCAGACCGTTATCTTCACGCCGGATGACCGTGAAATTGCTCTCAAAGGCTTCCCTGTCCTCCGGATGGGATTCAAGCCACGCTTCGAATTCAGGGGGTTCCATATCAGACGGATAAAAATGGGCACCGGGCGGTTTTGCAGTCTCATTGACAAAGGGTTTGTTATGATCTCTTCTGTCCCATGGACCGAACATGATCTGAAAATATTGCAGATACTCATGACTTCCCGGTTCCCTGGATTCTGCAAGTGCCTGTGCCAGTTTCGGGTTGTCTTCAGATACCTGAACCAGGTACAGTTCATCGATGATACGGGAAGCACTGACCAGCAATTTGATAGCCTGGACCTCCCCGGAAGGCAGATGCGAGAGATCCGTTGTCATATTGACTTCGGCAAATTTAGCGAGCTGATTCCAGATATGCCCCAGAGGGGCTTTCTGTGTGACCATCCGATCCCCGCAGCTTATAAAAAGAAAAAGAAGGACTGGAAAAATTCGTCCAGAGCGTAATAGCATATTATGTCTCTCGGCTTGAAAGAATCCTGGTTTTGTTTCGCGTTTAATATATCCATTTTTAAGGTCATACGCAATCCCAAACAGAGTCTGTGAAATTTTCTCTTTACAGCCCTGAACTTTCACCCGGCCTGTCTCTTCCTTTCCCCGAATAAGCCTGTGCCGATGCGGACGAGATTCGCACCCTCTTCAATTGCGATTCTGAAGGAATCTGTCATCCCCATTGACAGAATGCGCATATCAACGGCAGGAAGTTTTAAAGAGCGTATGTGTTCGAAACAGGTCCGGGTGATGCGAAAACTGTCTCTTATTTTATCCTCTCCCGTGAGAGGTCCCATGGTCATAAGCCCGGAAATGATGATATGACCGAGAGGCATTATAGATCTGACGAGCGGTTCGGCCATTTCCGGAAAAACACCCCATTTCTGAGGCTCGTGACCGCTGTTGATCTCTATGAGCACAGGCATTTGCCTGTTGAGGGATGCACAGCATTTTTCGATCTCCCGGGCAAGTTCCTGAGTATCCACTGTTTCGATCATATCGAACATGCGTACCGCTTTCTTTACTTTGTTTTTTTGAAGATGTCCGATGAAGTGAAATCTGGCCCTGCCCGTGACCGCTCCATATACGTCCGAAGCTTCCTGTATATAATTCTCTCCGATAATTTTCACGCCTGCCTCGATGGCTTCCCGTATTTCATCCGCTGTGCGGGATTTTGCAGCCGCTTCCAGCTGCACATGGGAGGGGATCTCGTTCAACAGGGCTTGTACATTTTCCCTGATTGACTTTTGCATTATCAAAGGCTTTCCCTCCGTGCTCTCAGGACTTCCCCGAACACCCTCATGACATTGCCACCCCAAATTTTCTGTATCTCTTTTTCTGAGTATCCTCTTCGGAACAGCTCACGCGTGATATTTGGAAATTCCGTGACGTCGTCACATCCCTCGATCCCGCCGCCTCCGTCAAAATCCGTACCTATGCCTGCATGATCAATGCCAATGGTCCTGACCACATGGTCGATATGATCCACGAGATCTGAGACCGTGGCTCTCACCGCTGGATATCTTAGAAAGATCCTGTCATAAGCCTCCTCTACTTCCCTGCGAGTGGTCTCATCCTTGATGGAAGACCACCGGCCATAACGATTTCTGAGAGAATCGAGCGCTGCTGTTCTCGCCGGATCAGGAACGTCAGCTTTAAGAAAGGAGGACAGGACGCAGATCTGAATGACTCCGTTATTTTGTTGAAGAGCTTTCAGCATTTCGTCCGACAGGTTTCTGGATTCACCGCAAAGCGAACGGCAGGAAGAATGCGTGGCAATGACCGGTATTTTCGAAAAACGGATCACATCAAAAAAAGAGGAGTCCGAGATATGGGAAACATCGACCATGATACCAAGGCGGTTCATTTCCTCGATAACTCTGTATCCGAACGGGCTCAGTCCGTTCCACTGGGAGCTGTCTGTGGACGAGTCACAGATCTGGTTACTCTTTCCATGGCAGAGGGTGATATAACGGATCCCTTTGCTGTAGTAATAGGACAGTCTGGAGAG
>CAYXFJ010000091.1:0-10888 GCA_964464265.1 uncultured bacterium | reverse complement strand
TTGCTCGAGATGCAGGATCTGCATTTCAGTCTGCAAACACGAGGCGCGCTCCTACGATAAAGAGAAGGACAAAATCATTGTGGACCGAGTCAAATGCCAGAGCTGCGGATGCTGCGTGGCGGCATGTCCTTCTGGTGCCGCGTACAGCAAGGTGGGTTTCGGAGTGACCCAGAAAGAACTGCTCGAAGAGGTGGCAGGATATCTCGAAGGAGGGATGTCATGAGCGCCAAAGCCGTGATCTTTTTCTGTAACTGGTCGGCGTATCCCGGCCTGCAGATGTCCCAGAATCCTCTGGAAAAAACAAAAGACGATCAGAAACTGCTGGTGAGCATGTGTTCGGGCCGCGTTTCCTCCGAATTGATATTTGAGACATTCAGCAAGGGCGCCTGGGGCGTTCTGGTTGCCGCCTGTCCTCCGGACAGCTGCGAGCATGACGGGAACTACAAGACCGTCGCCCGGATAAAGCTGTTGAAGAATATGCTGGAGCAGATGGGTGTGGATCCCGGCAGACTGAAAATGGAATGGATCGATAAGGGAGAATCCGCCAAACTCGAACAGGCGGTTGATACGTTTGTCAAGGAAATAGAGGCTCTCGGGCCACTAGCTCTCTGATATTCAGGGTCATCAAACAGCGTTTTTGTTCTGCGGAACAGAAACGCTGTTTTTTTTGTGCGGATTGGACAAAGATTGAAAAAACTTGCATGATATATTTGATATTTGTACATTTATTGATGTTTGACCGGTGCATTACACCGGTATCGTATACGGGGAATGATCTCAACCGGCGCAGGAGAAGGCTGGATGTGATCAAACATGAAGGAGACGGCACATGAGAGAAGTTGACGTTTCTAAGGTGACCGCTGCAGTGAAAAAGTTGTGCATGGATTCCAATTTTTACCTGGGTGAGGATGTGATCAGGACACTTAAGGAATGGGAAGTGAAAGAAGAATCACCCACAGGCAAAGAAGTGATCCGCAAAATTCTCGAAAATTCGGATATTGCGAAAAATGAACAGGTAGCTCTCTGCCAGGATACCGGTTTTGCCGTATTCTTCGTGGAGCTCGGGCAGGATGTGAGACTGGTGGGTGGAAATTTCGTAGACGCAGTGAATGAAGGGGTACGCCAGGGATACAAAGACGGATATCTGAGGAAGTCGATCGTGAGCGACCCTCTGGAGAGAAAAAATACAGGCGACAATACGCCAGCCATCATATATACGGATATTGTACCGGGAACCGGGATCCGTATCGTCATAGCGCCCAAAGGGGGCGGCAGTGAAAACATGAGCGAAGTCAAAATGATGTCGCCGTCTGCAGGCGTTCAGGGCGTCAAGGATTTCGTCGTCGACCGTGTGAAACGGTCGGGTGCGAATCCCTGCCCTCCCGTTGTTGTGGGGGTAGGCATAGGCGGCACATTTGAAAAATGCGCCATGATCGCCAAAAAAGCGCTTCTTCGCCCTATAGGATCCAGGCATTCCAATCCTTTTTATGCGGATCTCGAGCTGGAGCTGCTCGATAAAATCAACCGTCTCGGTATAGGACCCCAGGGATTCGGAGGAAGGTGTACAGCACTGGATGTGCACATCGAAGTGTATCCCTGCCATATTGCCAGTTTCCCCGTATCCGTAAATACACAGTGTCATGTGGCAAGGCATAAAGAAGTCGTTCTGTAACGGATTTATCACATGACAGTATTTTAGAAGAGAGACATTTCCGATCGCATTGCGTAAAGCACATAAGGAGAGATCGTATGTCCAAAACGAAAAAGGTAATAGTACCGCTCACCGACAGCATTGTCGAACAGCTGCGCATCGGTGATTCGGTTTTAATCAGCGGCGTCATCTATACAGGCAGAGACTCTGCACACAAGAGAATGGTGGAAGCCCTTGAACGGGGCGAGTCCCTTCCTGTTGATCTTGAGGGACAGATCATCTACTATGCTGGCCCTGCGCCTGCCAAACCCGGACAGGCAATAGGTTCAATAGGGCCAACGACCAGTTACAGGATGGACGCCTATACCCCGCTTTTAATATCGCACGGCCTGAAGGGGATGATAGGAAAAGGCAACCGCAGTGCCGAAGTGATTGAAGCTGTAAAAAAGTACAAGGCGGTCTATTTCGGAGCCATAGGCGGAGCTGCCGCGCTCATGGCAAAAAGTGTGAAAAGCGCGGAGCTCGTGGCCTATGAGGATCTGGGGCCGGAAGCGATAAGGAAGCTGGTCGTCGAAGATTTTCCCGCTGTGGTGGTGAACGACTGCTACGGGGGGGATCTTTACAAAGAGGGGATGGCCCGTTACGAGAAAAAATGAACGGAAGGGGCCGGGGCGCGGGAAACTTCTGGTCATTGGACTGGGCAACACTCTTCTGACCGATGACGGAGTGGGGATTTACGTGGCAAGGGAACTGGCTAAGGAGCTCCCTGAGATCGAGGTAAAAGAGGCAAGCGTTGGCGGGCTGGAGCTTCTCGATACGCTGAGGGGATGGGGTCATGTCATCCTGATTGATGCCATTATCACCGGTGCACCGCCGGGTACCCTGATGAAAGTCAAAGCGGATGAGCTGGGGGGAGGATCGGCAATGAGCAGGCATCATGTTTCTTTACCTGAAGCCCTGGCTCTCGGAAAAGCGATGAAAATGGACATCCCCGGGATCGTGACCATTTACGCAGTGGAGGCACAGGATGTAACGACTTTCGGGGAATCCTGTACGCCGGCCATAGAGAAAAAAATCCCCGAAATCGTTGAACAGATCAGGGGGAATATCGAAACTATTTTAAGGTCATGAATGTTAAACTGTAATATGAAAAATATGACGGATCATGGAGTTGGATTTGGCACAGCTGAATGAAATTCTTGAGAGAAAAGATCTTTCCAATCAGGTCGTTCTGTTTGATGTATTTACACCGGATATTGCCCGTAAATCCAGAGCCGGACAATTTGTCATCGTGCGTATGGACGAATACGGCGAACGGATCCCTTTGACCGTGGCTGATACCCATCCCGACCGGGAAGCCATTACCCTGATCTTCCAGGTTGTCGGTGCATCAACGGCAAAAATGTCGAAACTGAAGCAGGGGGACATCATCCGAGATGTGGTCGGTCCTCTGGGGGAACCCAGTGTGATCGAAAGAGTGGGAACTGTGGTCTGTGTCGGCGGCGGTATTGGTGTGGCTCCGATCTATCCCATTACACGGGCTTTTAAAAAAGCGGGAAACCATGTGATCTCCATCATAGGCGCCAGGACCAGGGATATGCTGATCCTGGAAAATGAAATGCGTGCGGTGAGCGATGAGCTTTTTGTGACCACGGACGACGGGAGCTATGGTAGACATGGTCTTGTTACGGACACACTTCAGGATATCCTGAAAAAACAGAAAATCGATCTTGTGATCGCTATCGGACCTCTGGTCATGATGAGGGCTGTCTCGGAAGTCACACGCGTTGCCGGTATACGGACCACAGTGAGCCTGAACTCTCTGATGGTGGACGGGACCGGGATGTGCGGGGGATGCAGGGTCACCGTTGGAGGCGAGACCAGATTCACATGCGTGCATGGTCCTGAATTTGACGGACATCTGGTCAATTTCGACGAGCTCCTGATCCGGTCGGGAATATACAGGGATGAGGAGGCGCATGCATACGGATCTCAGTGCAAGCTGGAAGAAAAAGCAGAGAAGCTGAAAAGGCCCAGAGGCCGTACTCCCATGCCCAAGCAGACTTCTCTGGAAAGAGTTAAAAATTTCAATGAGGTAGCTCTGGGATACAGTGAAGAGGATGCGAGGCGTGAGGCATCCAGATGCCTGCAGTGCAAAAAAGCGCCATGCATCGCGGGCTGTCCTGTGGATATAGACATTCCGGCTTTTATCAGGCTGATCGGTCAGGGTGATTATCTGGGCTCCATTCACAAGATCAAGGAGAAGAACAGCCTGCCTGCAGTATGCGGAAGGGTGTGCCCCCAGGAAGAACAGTGTGAAGCAACCTGTATTCTGACAAACAAGGGGGAACCCATTGCCATCGGCCGCCTGGAAAGGTTTGTCGCGGATTATGAGACAAAGCAGGGCGCCATAGAGATACCTGGATTGCCGGCCAGAACGGGGAAACGGGTAGCTGTTATTGGTGCAGGACCTGCGGGGCTGACCGTGGCCGGAGAGCTGGTGAAAATGGGGCATGATGCAACTATTTTCGAAGCGCTTCACGCAACGGGTGGGGTTTTAATGTACGGCATTCCGGAATTCAGGCTTCCGAAACGTATTGTCCAGATGGAAAGCGATTACATCCATAAACTCGGCGCTGATGTGCGAGTGAGTTATGTGGTGGGAAAATCCGGGACTGTTGACGAACTTCTTAAAAATGGGTATGATGCTGTTTTCGTGGGTACGGGGGCAGGACTTCCCTATTTTATGAATATTCCAGGGGAAAATCTCAACGGGGTTTATTCTGCCAATGAGTTTCTGACCCGGGTGAACCTGATGAAAGCGTATCTTTTCCCGAAATATGACACGCCTGTCCGGCACGGCGAGAATATTGCAGTAGTTGGAGGAGGCAATGTGGCCATGGACGCTGCCCGGTGCTCCCTCCGACTGGGAGCAAAGAATGTTTATCTCGTGTACAGAAGGGCAAGGGAGCAGATGCCCGCAAGAGCAGAAGAAATTGAGAATGCGTTCGAAGAAGGTGTGAAACCCATGCTTCTTACAAACCCTGTCCGTATACTGGGTGATGAAAAAGGATGGGTAAAAGCCATGGAATGTATCAGGATGGCGCTGGGAGAACCGGACAGCTCGGGCAGAAGAAGGCCTGTACCCGTGGAAGGGTCAGAACATATGCTCACTGTGGATATGGTGATCATGGCCATCGGACAGGGAGCGAATCCACTGCTTACCTCGACCACTCCGGACATTGAAACCAACAAATGGGGAAATATCATCGCGGATGAAGAGACAGGGCAAACATCCAAACCGGGTGTTTTTGCAGGCGGGGATATCGTTACAGGAGCTGCCACGGTCATACTGGCGATGGGTGCAGGCAAAAAAGCGGCCAGAGCCATAGATCAATACCTCAGGAACGGGAAAAAGTAAAAAATCATCAAAATAGATAATAAAATAGTTTTTACTTGATTATTTTTTCGGAAATATGTAAATTTGCAAGCTATTCGTCTAAATGAATGCCAGATTCCCTTTATCCTTGTGGAGAGGGGGAATCAAAAATTTGACTTTCAGATCGCTCATCCACAGGAATTGAGAGGGGAGAGATACGCTGTTTCCGGTCCGGTTGAGGGGGAGGTGGAGATCACGGATGTGGGGGGTGATTATCTCCTGGATCTTCATGTCCGCTGCAGTACAGAATGCACATGCGACCGGTGCGGGGAGACGTTCATTTCCAAGGTCGAGGGGAAGGTCAAAACACTTTATACGTTTGACAGATTCAAAACCGAGGGGAAGTGGGATCTGGATATCCAGCTGCTTCCCCGGGATGCGCGGAGCCTCGATTTTACGCAGGATGTGGTGGATGCGATTCATCTGGCCATGCCTGTAAGATGCCTGTGCAGGGAAGATTGTGCCGGCCTGTGCCCGAAATGCGGCATCAATCTGAACGAGGGAAAATGCCGCTGTACGGATGAAACAGAAGATCCCCGGTGGGAAGCATTAAGGAAATTAAAATAAATGATATATACTGATAAAGGAGAGTTCAGTGCCGAATCCAAAGCACAGACATTCAAAGACAAGAAGAGATAAACGCAGGACACATCAAAAAATCGCGCCACCCAGTGTCGGCGAATGTTCTCACTGCCATCAGCCGAAACTGCCTCACAGGGCGTGCCCCAACTGCGGGTACTACAGCGGAAAAATGGTGGTTGTTCCAAGAGAACAGTAGGCGGAATCTTTCATGATGCGTATAGCATTGGATGCAATGGGTGGCGATTATGCTCCTGAAGCTGTTGTCAGTGGAGCTGTCGAAGCCCTGAAGCATACCGTTGAGAAATACGAGGTCATTCTTGTGGGTGATGAGTCCGTAATCAACAGAGAACTGGAGCGGCATCATTTCATCCGGGATCTCCCTATCAGCATACGCCATGCATCACAAAAGATCGAAATGCAGGAGTCTCCTGCGAGAGCGCTGAAACTGAAGCCGGACGCATCCATACCGGTGGCGGTCCGGATGATCAAAGCCGGCGAGGCGGACGCGATGGTCAGCGCCGGAAACACGGGAGCGGTGATGGCTGCTTCCCTGTTCATACTAAAGCCTGTAGAAGGAGTTTTAAGGCCGGCTGTGGGCGCTTTTATACCGCATGAATCCGGTTTCTGTTTTCTGACCGATGTCGGAGCCAATGTGGATTGCAAGCCTATTCATCTTCTTCAGTTCGGGATGATGGGATCCGTTTTCATCAGCCATCTTTTCGATATCGAGTCCCCGCGAGTCGGGCTGCTGAACATAGGAGAGGAAGAAGGGAAGGGGAATGAAAAAGTTCAGGAAGCATACAACCTGATGAAAAAGAGCCGGCTCAATTTTATCGGTAATGTGGAAGGCCGGGACATCATGCGCGGAAGGGCGGATGTGGTCGTTTGTGACGGTTTTACGGGAAATGTGCTGATCAAATTCGGTGAGAGCCTTGCAAGAATGATCGAATTGACCCTGAAGAGAAAGATCGGGGGCAATATCGCAGGGACACTTGGACATTTTTTGATCAGGCCAAAATTCCGGAAGCTGCTCAGGCTTTTCGATTATCAGGAGTATGGAGGGGCTCCCCTTCTCGGGATCAGGGGGACATGCATCGTCGCCCACGGGAGCTCAAAGGCAAAGGCAATCCGTAACGCGATTGATGAGGCGTATAAAATGAGCCGCCAGAAAATATATCAGCATATTGAGGAAAAACTCTTAAGAATGAAAGAGGTTCCTGTTGGGTAATAAACCGGCAAGTATGATACTCGGTACTGGATCAGCTGTATCCGGCAAAGTCCTGACCAATTCCGATCTAGAAAAGATGGTGGACACGTCGGATGAGTGGATACGCGAGCGGTCAGGAATTGAGAGACGGCATATTCTGGAGAAAGAGAAAACCAATTCCGATCTTGCTGCAGAGGCCGGAGAAGCGGCCCTGAAAAATGCCGGACTGACGGCCAAACAGATAGATATGATCATTGTGGGTACCATCACACCGGACAGCCTTTTTCCTTCAACAGCATGCCGCGTTCAGGATAAACTGGGGGCTGTCAATGCCACGGCTTTTGATATTTCCGCAGCCTGTTCAGGATTCATCTATGGACTGTCCATTGCGGACAGTATTATACGGAATGGTCAGGCACGGTTTATCCTGGTTATCGGGTCTGAAGTCCTGTCCAGGATAACGGACTGGGAAGACCGTGCCACCTGCGTGCTTTTTGGGGACGGTGCCGGTGCAGTCGTTCTCGGCCCTTCGGACGGGGAGAAGGGGCTTTTGTCAACCTATATTAAAAGTGATGGAAGACTGGGCGATCTGCTGTATCTGCCTGCGGGCGGTTCCACGCATCCCGCCACGCACGAGACTGTGGATAAAAGGATGCATTTCATCAGGATGGAGGGGAGAGAAGTATTCAAGCATGCGGTCAGGACCATGTCCGATGCAGCAACCCAGGGATTGAAGGGGACAGGTTATAAACCGGAAGACCTCGATCTTCTGATCTCCCATCAGGCCAATATACGGATCATCGAGGCCATAGCTCACCGGTTGAAGCTTCCAGACACAAAAGTGTTTGTCAATATACAGGAGTACGGTAATACCTCTGCTGCTTCCATACCCATTGCCCTGGATCAGGCCAAGAGAGAGGGGAGGCTCAGGGAGGGCAATATCTGTCTCCTGGTTGCCTTCGGTGGAGGATTTACATGGGGCTCCTGTTTAATAAGGATCTAACTTTGAGAGTGATCCAGTGAAGAAAATAGCCTTCATATTCCCGGGGCAGGGTTCTCAGTATACGGGCATGGGTAAGGATCTTTACGCCAGCTACCCAAAGGCCAGGGAAATGTACCAGAAAGCAGAAGAGATACTGGATTTCCCGTTGACCCGGATATGCTTTGAGAGCGACGAAACAACATTACGTCAGACACGGTATACACAGCCATCGCTTTATGTGCACAGCGCCGTCCTCGGCCAGCTGCTTCTGGATAAAGGAAAGGACGCCGGAATGGCTGCAGGCCACAGCCTTGGAGAATTCTCGGCACTCGCTTTTGCGGGCGCCTATTCCTTCGAGGAAGGATTGACTCTGGTCCGTGAACGCGCAAGGCTGATGCAGGAGACAGGTGAAAAAGCGCCGGGGACAATGGCAGCGATTATCGGCCTGAGTGCAGAAGATGTGGTTTCGATGTGCGTTGAGGCCAGGGAACTGGGCATCGTGCAGCCTGCCAATTACAATAGCCCTCAGCAGACCGTCATCTCCGGGAGCCGGGAGGGTGTTTCAGAGGTCATACGAATGGCCAGGGAACGCGGAGCAGCCAGAGTGACGGAGCTGGCTGTCAGCGGAGCTTTTCATTCCGCTCTGATGACCGGAGCTGTTCAGAAATTCGGCAGGACACTGTCCAAAGTCAGGTTCAGAAATGTAAGATTACCTGTGTTTGCGAATGTCACAGCTGCCCGCACATCCGGTCCGGACGAAACCGTATCCCTGCTTCACCATCAGCTCACCCATCCGGTGCGGTGGGTTGACACCGTTAACAATATGATTTCCGAGGGTGCGCATTCTTTTGTGGAAGTCGGGGCGGGTAAGGTCCTGTCAGGACTGGTCAGGCGGATCAACAAGGACGTGGAAATCGTGCAATGCGGAACGGCAGAGGAACTGGAACAGTATTGCGGGGGTGATCGGCAGGACAGTGGGCAGTAAGAATCATGACTGAGAGTGAAAAAAATCCTTCTTCAGGTGTGAACACGGCCGGATTTTCCGGAGAGAGGCTGGCATGAGTGCTGAAAAGGTGGCAATTGTAACAGGTGCTGCGAGAGGTATAGGCGAAGCCATCTCCATCAGGCTGGCTAAAGAATGCCATGTCGTTGTTGCCGATGTCAGTGAGGCTGTAGAGAAGGTTGCAGAGAAAATCCGCAGTATGGGCAGGCAGTCCCTTTCTGTGACCGCGGATGTCTCGAAAGGGGATGATGTAGATATTCTGGTGGACAGGACATTAAAAACATTCGGACAGATCGATATACTCGTTAACAATGCAGGGATCACGAGGGACAACCTGCTGATGCGCATGACTGAAGAGGAGTGGGACAGGGTCATACAGATCAATCTGAGGGGCGCATTTCTCTGTACTCAGAAAGTGATCCGGAGTATGATGAAGCGCAGGTTCGGAAAGATCATCAATATTTCTTCTGTGGTGGGTGTCACAGGAAATGCAGGCCAGGCGAATTACGCGGCATCCAAAGCAGGGTTGATAGGATTTACCAAGAGTGTGGCAAAAGAAGTGGCCTCCAGAAATATTCAGGTGAACGCCGTGGCTCCGGGTTTCATACAGACCGCCATGACCGAGCATTTACCGGAAGATATCAAGACAGCGTTTCTGGAAAACATACCGGCGAAACGGGCAGGATCGCCGGAGGATGTGGCGGGTGTGGTTGCCTTTCTCAGTTCGCCGGATTCGGATTATGTCACCGGTCAGGTGATACATATCGACGGTGGAATGGTCATGTAATCACGATTGCATATACAGGAATGTAAATAACCATAGACCTGAAAAGGAGGTGAAAGAATATGGTAGATAAGGAAAAATTCAAGGAAATCATTGTGGACCGGCTGGGTGTGGATCCCAACGAGATCACAGACGAGGCTTCTTTCATTGATGATCTGGGAGCAGATTCGCTGGATACCGTGGAACTCGTCATGGCGTTCGAGGAAGAATTCAATCTTGAGATTCCGGACGAGGACGCCGAAAAATTAACGACTGTCGGTAGCGCCCTGAAATATCTGGAAAAAAGAATGTCCGGGAAGTAGAAGACAGAAACAGGAAGTCCCGCCTGTCCGCGCGGGACTTCCTGTTCAATGGAGACTGCTTTATGCATGACAGACGCGTCGTGGTCACGGGAACGGGAGCAATTACTCCCATTGGAAATACTGTGGCCGCATTCTGGGATTCCCTGAAAAAGGGCAGAAATGGCGTTGGCCGTGTGACACGGTTTGATACCAAAAACTTTGAAGTGACGATAGGTGCGGAAGTCAAGGATTTCGATGTCACCCGGTTCATCGATTTTAAAGAAGCACGCAGGATGGATATTTTCACCCATTATGCCATGGTTGCAGCCGATGAAGCGGTCCGTGATTCAGGCCTTGATGTATCGAAGGAAGATCCCAGACGGGTTGGTGTGATTGTCTCTTCCGGAATAGGAGGAATGACAGTCTATCATGAAGAACATAAAAAACTGCTTGAAAAAGGTCCAAGAAGGGTAAGCCCCTTTTTCGTGCCCATGCTGATCCCGGATATTGTTCCCGGTCACATATCGATCAAATACGGATTTGCCGGACCTAATTACTGCACAGTCTCTGCGTGCTCCTCAGGAGCGCAGGGCATTGGCGTTTCTTTTATACATATACTGAGAGGGGATGCGGATGTAATGATCGCTGGCGGTGCGGAAGGCGTCATCACGGAGATGACGTTCGCAGGGTTCAGCAATATGAAAGCGCTTTCCACACGCAATGACGATCCGGAGCATGCAAGCCGCCCCTTTGACAGGGAAAGGGATGGTTTTGTGATCGGTGAAGGATCCGGTATCGTGGTTCTGGAAGAACTATCTCATGCCCTGAAACGGGGTGCAAAGATATATGCTGAGCTGGCAGGTATCGGTTTTACAGGCGATGCCTATCATATCACGGCTCCGCATCCTGAGGGGCTGGGTGCCATTGAATCGATGAATAGGGCAATCCAGGAAGCCGGA
>CAYXFJ010000090.1:10695-10901 GCA_964464265.1 uncultured bacterium | reverse complement strand
AAGAAGAAAACCGTCACGATTTCGATTCTGTTTTCCAGTATGTCTCTTCCCTTTTATCCGGTTCAGATCTGACCCTCGGGAATCTCGAGACCACTCTGCCCGGGAAAAAAGAGCTCTATTCCGGATATCCAAGTTTCGGCGCTCCCAACTCCCTGGCAGAAGCCCTGAAACGTGCAGGATTCGACATTCTGGCCAATGCCAACAAC
>CAYXFJ010000090.1:4144-10649 GCA_964464265.1 uncultured bacterium | reverse complement strand
GGACATTTTAGATTCACTCGGCATTTTCCATCTCGGTGCCTATCGCAGCAAGGAAGAACGGGAGGCCAACCGTGTTCTGGTCATGGAAAAGAACCGCATACGGTTCGCATTCCTCAATTATACCTATGGCACCAACAGTCTCCGGGATCCCGCAGGCACTGTGGTCAGCCGCATGGAGCCTGACAGTATGGCAGTGGACCTCGGGCTGGCCAGATCGAAAGATGCGGATTTCATTATCGTCCTCCTTCATTTCGGAACTGAATATGCCCGGCAGCCTGATGAGGTCGGGAAACGCATGGTCCATTCCCTTTTCAAGCTCGGAGCAGATATAGTTCTGGGCAGCCATCCGCATGTCCTGCAGCCCTATTTCATTGAAACCCTCATGGATACTTTCGGCCTGGCAAAACCCCGGCTTGTGATCTATTCTCTTGGCAACTTTCTTTCCAATCAGCGAAGACGTTATACGGACGGCGGCATTCTCTTACACTTTACATTGAAAAAAACCACCGGTGAAACTGGAGGGACGGCCACAGCGATCGGTCCTGTTTCGTTCACGCCCGTATGGGTTTATATTCACCAGACCGCCACAGAAAAAAAATACTTTGTTCTTCCTGCCGGGTCCTTTCTGGAACAGAGCCCATTCCCTATTCCTCATGCTTCTTTCAGTGCCATGAAATTGTTTTACGAGGACACATGTGAGCATCTGGGGTGTCCGGACAGCACGATAACCGGCGACCGTTAATACACATGTCATTCTGGCTTCCGGACCGCATAACAGCGGCGGCCTCTCCGTATCCGGATACCGGACCCGTATAAAAAATCACTTGAAAAAATGATCAGGGGGGATCAAGGATCCTCAGCCGGCCTCCCGTCCGTTTGCAGGGCATATTGAGGTAGTTCCTGCCGAAATCGAGAGGATTCGTCCCGTAAAGGCTGTAAAGTCCGGGAGGGATATATGCCTGGAGAATCACGATATAGGGGACAAATTCATAATCACCGGCAGGATACATATCCGGTTCATAATTCAGGATAAAATGCCACTCTTCCGGCAGCGAAGCCTTGACGATTTCCATGTTCTGCAGACATTCTTCGGTCTCAGCCATGATGACATCCTGCGCATCCTCCCCGTCAGGCCAGAAATATCCGGAGCAGAGAGTTTCGTCATGCACACTGGCTATCAGCATCACGGAATCGGTCACTGCCTCCAGATATACTGTGCAATGAATTCCCCCGCTGTAGCTCCGCCAGATGGTTTCTGGCTCCACGGCAGTCCTTATATGAAGCAGCTTCTCAAGGGAGACTGTATTCATGAGATTCCCATTTTCTCCAACATCTCCCTGGTTGTCTTCCACATATCCTTTCAATAAAGCCACGTTCGAAGCGGCGATCCTGTAATTCGAGACATAGTAATACATCCTGAAAACCCCATCCAGACCCTGTCCAGGCTGGGTTTTGGGAGCCGGGAGCACGAGCTGAAAACTTCCATCCGAACCGGTTGTTGTACTGAGGTCCAGACCCTCGAGCCACACCGTAGTATTTTCTGGCTGCGAACCGTCACTCAGAACGATCTTCCCTCTGACAGTGCTGTTGGGCGTTGCGATCTCGTCATCCCCGAAAAAGGGATTTTCAGTGCAGGAAATGCACAGAAAGAATCCTGTGATGAATACCGAGACTTTTCTTATCCCTACTGTATGCTTCATAACACTCTCAATACTGAATGCCCATGGTCAGATAGATCCTCCTGTCCCGGAGCGGCAGGCCCGAGAGCAGGGTCTCGGAGTCCAGCAGGTTCCGGACGCTTCCGCTGATCCTTGCCTTGAACCGGAAAAACTCAAAATGTTTGCTGATATGTATGTCCATATCCGCATATGCAGGAAGATCGATCTGTACGAAAGTTCCCCGGTACTGGCGCAACCAGCCCACCTGTTCGCCTTCCGTATAGGCATGAAAATTCAGCGAGAACCCGGCGTGGTAAAATAAGAGATCCACAGTGGCTTTCGTATCATAGCGGAATGGAAAAGCGGATTTGTCGGATATGAAATAGCGTGCATATCCGAGTTCCAGGGTCACCTTTTTCCTGAAAAGATAAACGCCGGATTCCATCTCTATGCCGGTGATACTGGCGACACGCACATTGTCATAATAGGCAACCGGAATACCGGGTGTATAGAAAGTGCGGAATTTATTGTCATAGTAATTTTTGAAAAAGTATGCGGCTACCTGCCATCCGAAAAATTGCGGATGTTCCTCCACGGTCTGCATCATTTCGAATCCAATTTCTGTGCTCCGGTTCTTCTCGGGCTCAAGCATTGGCCTTGTCGCTCCGGAAGAGGCTGGCGCGGGTGTTTGATTCTGCTGAAAAAGAGTTGGGAATTTGATATTCGTTCCGAAATTCATATACGCGCTGAACCAGAGATCATCCCTCGTTCCGCTCAAATGGGTCGAAAATTTGACCGTGGATTCGTTCCAGAAGTGCCTGTCCTGGTTTGTGGGCTCATTATATTTCGGGGAAACCGGCGTGCCGGATTTTAGCAGGGCATCCTCCTTTGTGTCCTCCACCCTGTCATACCGGTAACTGAGATCGAAGTCCATGCTTGAAAGAAAATCATAACCGCTCGGCGCATGAAATTTCGAGATCGCAGCGAATCCGTGATGGTTTCGCTTGAATTGAGTGACACCGGCGTTTTCACCGGAAGTCTGGTCATGGTCTTTGAATTTCAGCCCTGCATCTTCAAACTGATAGGCGAGGAGCAGTTCCGCATAGCGGGTTTTAAGGGCTTTTTCCACGCTGAAATCCAGCACATCGTCCTGTATCCTCCGTGTGGACAGATCATCCTGAGAAATATCCTGTGTCTCATCCAGCCTGTGCCAGGAGCCTGTCACCGCCAGTCTTCTCAGCCAGAACAGGTCTCCCTGAAAGTGGATTGACAGAATATGATCGGTATTGGAAAGAGATTCCCTGTCGCGTTCATTGGAATAGCAGAGAGCCGAATGAAGGAACATGGCACCGAGATGATCATCCGGATGATTGCCTCCGGACGCAGTAAGATTGTACTGGATATTGGCAATATGGTGTTTTGCATCGTTTCTCAGACTGCTGGCCTCCGGGGAGGCATAGTGCCTCTCTGTCGCTCCTTCTTTATAGCTGTAGGATGTCTGAAGCTTTTTCAGATTCTGGCAGAGCTGCAAACCCCAGTTCCCGGAACGGTACGTGCCCAGTCTCTGCTGAAATTTGATATGATAGTCCTGTTCGGTCTTCGGAACTACATTGATGATGCCTGCCAGAGATCCTGTCCCGTACAGAGAGGTATTGCTTCCTTTGATGATTTCCACTCTCTCTATATCCTCCAGATCGATGAAGGAAAGATCGAAAATATGATCGAAGGTGCTGTTCAGCTTCACATTGTTGTACAGTATCAGGACTTCATCAGGATTGCCTCCGCGTATCGCAACCGTTTTTTTCCCACTGATCTCTTCGTCGACCTGGACACTATGATCCAGAACCAGTAAATCCGCCGCATCCGTATATCCCCTGCCTGAAAACACTTCCTCCCCCATCGCTGTGACAGCCTGCGGGAGATCCTGCTCTATGTGCATGCGCTCACCAGGAGCCTCGACGCTGAGCTCCGGAAGCGGTATAACCCTGGGCTGCAATTCGATAAAATAATACGTATCCACAGTATCCAGCGGAAGTTCCAGAATGTCATATCCAACATGCCGGAAAACAAGAACCGCAGGATAGAGGGTTCTGTACAGGCTGAGCCTGAACTCCCCGCCCGCATCCGTGACCGTCCCCGTTTCTGTATCCCTGATGAAAATATTCACGGAAGGGATCCCGATGAGAGAATTGGCGTCGCGAACCTTGCCCGCTATCGTGAGAATCTGAGCGGAACTCCCGGCAGAGCACAGCAGAATGAAAAGGAAGGCTTTCCCTGAAATACATGGATTTTTATTGAGCTGCCTCATTCATTCATCCGTTTTTCGCACAATCTTAAGTGAGCCGTACTTCATAATGCAACGGGACCGGCCGCCGGAATCGAAATGAGCATTCTGTTTAAAGACCTGCCGACAGCCTCAGGATATGGAAGGAATGGACGGGGCATTCCGGAAATGGCTTACAGTATAGTTTACCGTACGTTAATTTTTTTGTTTCAATCCCTAAAAAATCAGGATCCATTGGATGGAGAACTGCCATTATGTTTTATCGCTTGATATTTCCTGAAGGATTGTTTATTATTTATTGCCGGTTACCATTCAGCCGGAGCCGGCCGGCTTACCACCTCCAGACAGGGAGTTCTCATTGGGTTTGTGGAACCGATTCGATCAATTTGCCAAGAAGAAGGGACTTCGGTACCTGGAAAAAGGACTTGCACGTCCCGCAAGGAAACCTGAAGAAACTCCCCTGGAAGAAGTGAAGCGGCTTTTGGTTATCCGCTCCCACGACCAGCTGGGCGATTTCCTGCTTTCCACTCCCGCCCTTCTTGCCCTGCGCAACCGCTTTCCCGGAGCGCACATCGGCCTTGTCGTCCGGAGCTATTGTGCGGATACTGTCCAGCATCACCCGCACATTGACGAAATTCTTATATTCCAGGAGTACGGCCTTCGCTGGACACCCGGTAAAATCACAAGGTTCTGGAAGGCTCTCTATAAAAAATGGGATATGGCTGTGGTTCTGAGCTCGGAAAGCCACTCCCTCACAAGCGACCTGATAGCGGTCCTGTCCGGAGCAAAGATCATACTGGGATCCGGATCCCATATTTTCCCCGGATGTTCACGCAACTTCTTCTATGATCTTATCGCGCCCGATCCCGGGCGATTGCATCAGAGCGAAAGAAATCTGGCTATAGTCCGCTATATAGGAGCGGATACCGGCGATCTGTCAGAAAGAGTGCATATCACGACAGAGGAAAAAAACGCTGTCCGGCAGGCTTTCGGATCAGCCTACTCGGGTTTTCCGGTCATAGGGATACATATCGGCGGCAGTAAAAGCGGAAACCGCTGGCCTGTGGACCGGTTTGTCCGGATTGCTGAAATGCTCCATGACCTGCCCGCCGGGATTCTCGTATTCTGGGGACCCGGTGAGAAGGAGCTGAGTGAGACATTTCTCGGCCATGTCAGGTTCAAACCTCAACTGATCCCCCCATCAACTCTCAGGCGCCTGGCTGTCCATTTTTCTCTCTGTGATCTGGTCATCTCTAATGATACGGGCACCATGCATCTCTGTGCTGGTGTGGGCACGCCTCTGGTAGCCGTGTTCGGACCTACGGATCCGGAAGACTGGAAGCCTGCAGGCGACCTTTTCATGGCTATCCGCAGCAAGGACCATAAAACACAGAGCGTGACTGCGGAAGAAATTTTTCAGGCTGCTGTAAAACTTATCGGAAAGATTAAAACGAAAACACGGGGCTTGAAAAGCTCATGACCTCCATTTCCGTGCTCATCATCGCTTTGAACGAGGAAGATCACATCGCCTCCTGCCTGGAAAGTGTCACATGGGCGGATGAGGTTATTGTCGTGGATGCAGGCAGCACAGACAGAACCGTACAGATCGCTTCACGCATGGGTGCAAAGGTCCTCTATCATCCATGGGAAGGATATGCACCCCAGAGACGGTTCGCTCTGGAAAAGGCTCACAATGAATGGATACTCGCGCTGGATGCTGATGAGATCGTTTCAGAAAAACTCAGGAAGGAATTACAGGAACGGGTGGGAAAGGAACCCGTCAGTGGTTACACTCTGTCCCGCCTGAACCATTTCATCGGGAAACCGGTCATGCACTGCGGCTGGTACCCGGACAGGATCAAGCGCTGCTTCCGTAAATCGGCTGTCTCTGTCCCGGACGCCCATGTTCATGAAGGGCATGATATCCTGGGGGAAATCGGGGAATTGAACGGGTATCTCATGCATTATTCCTATAACAGCCTGCATGAGTATTTCGATAAGATGAACCGCTACACTTCTCTGGAGGTGAAGGACAGAGTGAGAAAATCCGGTACTGAAGTCAGATGGTACGACCTCGTCTTCAGGCCCCTTTCCAGGTTCCTGCGCATGTATCTCTCCAGAAAAGGATACAGGGATGGGCTTACCGGATTTATGGTCAGCTCTGTTTCATCCATATATCTGCTCGTGCTCTATGCGAAACTCTGGGAGCGATGGCGTTCCGTACATTCTTCTGCACGCTCATTTTCTCTTCCTGATGACCGCCAGGACGATGACTGCTGCCAGGATACCGGATACAAGGGTTAGAGCGATTACAGGACGGTTCACCACACGGCTCTCCACCTGCATTTCATGATCCCTGAAGAAAAAATCCTCATTCTCGATCTTCCAGCTGACCCTGTTCCCCTCTATGGTTTCCGAATTGGTATCCACGATCAGGCCCGGTACTGTGACGCTGAACGTATAGCTGTCCCCTATATCCGCGCCCAGGAACGCGATCTTCTGTTTTATTTTTTCCACTGACCGGATGACAGCCGGTAACAGCACAGGCGCTGCATCAGCTCCC
>CAYXFJ010000090.1:0-4111 GCA_964464265.1 uncultured bacterium | reverse complement strand
GGCAGAAGGTTATTCTCATCTTCCTCTATCCAGTTTTCCGTTGCCCGGAACAGTTCATCTTTCCGGGATTCAATCCGCTCCCGCATGAGATCCGGATGCCCGGTCTTTTCAGCCGCCGAGAGCATGTCCCGGTAGAATTCCTCGAACACAGCATGGTTTGCCCAGGCTTCCATTTTGGCTTCCAGCGCTTCCTTTTTTTCTTCTTCGATATCATCATTGAAATAATCGTCAAGCTCTTGCTCGGTCAGGAAGTCGGAATAGGGTACAAGCCTGAACGGATTCTGGGAGCGCAGTATTTCCCTGTACCCGATGAATGTGGAAAACCACCGGAACCTCTTCTTCACTTCCACGAACATCCTGATCCGGGCTGCAGTGTCCGGATCGAAGTACCGGTTGAGTTCACCGGCATCTTTAAATGTCTTCGTGGCTGTGTACACATATTTGTCCCCGCTGGCCTCCTTCTCTTTCCGTATGGTCCATACAGGTTCCACGGGTACAGGAAACTTCGAGCCGAGCAGACTGCTCGAATCCCCCCTCACCGTGACTGTGCGTTCGAGCGATCCGTCCTGATGAACCGTGGTTGCGACTTCGATATCCCTGCAGCCGGTTATCCAGAGAAGAGAAAAAACCGATCCGGCAAACAACACTCTTTTTATCTTATCCATGGCCGTTCCTCCTTCCAGGCTCTTTTATATTCCACATATGACCTTCCGGATTTTTACCAGCCCCGCCGGACCGGACATCCGGAATCCGGTGTCATGGACAACTCCATGCATTCTCAGGATGAGGAGATCCTGCTGATCTCGGACACTATTCTTGTCCTGTTCTTCAGCAGAAACTCAATTTCTTTTTCACTCAGACCATCCTCCAGTTTCACTTCTCCGAGAACAGGCGCCAGTATCCCGAATATCTTTTCATAAATACGGTTGGTCTCCTCAAGTCTTTCATAGGAAGAGAGAAAATCAAGAAGGAGATCCTTCCTCACGATAACGGTCTCACCGGAAATACCCCGGGCTGGCAACAGACTTTTACGGTATGAAAGAGTCTTTTCAATCAGGTGGTAAGGCAAGGATTCAGGTATGGCTGAATCGCCCTTATAGGATTCCACAGGAATCCGGTTCCCGATGCGTTTCTCCAGTCTCGCCACCCGAAGCTGTATCCAGGATTCCTGAAGGAGGAATCCCAGAAAAAGAACCAGCGCCAGAGCAGGCACCAGAACGGATCCCCTGTAATCGGGGCTGAACCGTGTCGTCTGTGAACCGGACTCTCTCCGGGTCTTTCCTTTTTCAAGGATTTTGACAGATTCTAATATTTTCCGGGTGAGGTCGGGCTCAGTGTGAGAGGCCACCGGGCCTCTCACGTCTTTCAGATCCCCTTCCAGTTCTGTCAACTGAGCGGCAAGATGCTCACAGGCTTCACACCGTGAGATGTGAACTCCGAGCTTTTTCCTGTGTTTTTCGCTCAGCTCCCCGGGACGGTAGAGATAAAGCCACTTCCTGTATTTGCCGCAGTTCATATCCGCTCCTTTTCGAGAATTTTCAAAGCCTGAAGCCGGTGCCGGATTTGCCGCCTGGCATGGTAAAGATTGCTTTTTACCGAATTTTTTGACATTTTCAGTATCCCTGACACTTCCCCAATGCTGCGGTCCTCGAGATCCCTCAGAACGAACACCATGCGCTGTTTCGGGGTCAGGGTCATGGCAAGACGCCCGATCACATCAACAAGACCGCGGTTGTCCTGCCCTGTATCCATTTCCGGCTCCTGAAAATGCTCCGCATAGACATTCCGTTCTTCCAGATGCCTTTTAAAGCGCTTACGGGCTTTGATCCTGTCCAGGCATCGGTTCATCACTATGCGGTAAAGCCATGTGGTGAATTTCATTTCCATTTTCAGTCCGGGCAGATGCTTCCACACCTGGATGAAACTCTCCTGTACCACATCCTTTGAATCTTCCTTATTGCCCAGCATGCGGTACGCCACGGATAAAGCATAAGGCTGATAGTGTTCAACGAGTTCCCTGAACGCCCCGAGATCGCCAGCCTGGCTCCGTATGAGTATCTCCCGCTCCGTACCGGTCACATCTGTCTCCCTTTCCTTAAGAGAATTTCCCGTGTGCTTTTTAATATGATACGACGCATACCGCTAAAAGTCAAACAGACTCTAACTGTTTTCCCACCTGTTCAGGCGGCACAGGACGCAGGCCATACGCCAACTTCTCCTTGACATTTGAGGTTTTCAGTCGTATAATGGGACAGTAAACCAGCCCGGCCGGGTGATGATCAAGAATAAGAAATCCAGAGCCCATCCGGTATAAGAAATTATCCTTATGTGAAACCATCCTTCCAGAAACCGATTGACGACAATTCCGGCTTGTTCCGTAAAAAAATAGAGTAACCTGCAGGAGGAATCCCCATGAAAACGAGAACTCTGACCCTCATCATTCTCATGGCGCTTTTCGGATCTGTTTTCGCCCAGAAACCCGGATTCAACGGTCTTGACATGAACCTGAGCAGCCTTTACAGACTGTCCGATGCGGAAACCCGGTCCATCAGCCCTGAAAATTTCACGGGTGAGAAGGGAAAAGCGGGAATGTCCACGGACGGTCTCGCTGCCAATGCGGCCCGTGACCTGGGACAGGGGTGGAAGGTGTCCCCTTATATTCATATTGAGTCCAAACAAACTTTCGTGCTGGCCGAGATACAGGGTCCGGGTGCCATCCAGCAGATCTGGATGACGCCTGCCGGTAACTGGCGGTTTTCGGTCCTTCGCTTTTACTGGGACGGCGAAAAAAATCCTTCCGTGGAAGTGCCGGTCGGGGATTTTTTCGCGTGCGGATGGGGAAAGTACGCACAGGTCAGTTCCCTCCCCGTATGCGTCAATCCGGGCAGTGCATTCAACTGCTACTGGGTGATGCCTTTCCGCAAATCCTGCAGGATCACCATGGAAAACCTGGATGAGAAAAGAATGACCCTCTATTACCAGGTCAACTACACTCTGACTGAAGTGCCGGACGATGCGGCCTACTTTCACGCCCAGTTCAGAAGGACCAATCCCATACCCTACGAGGATGTTTACACGATTCTCGACGGTGTCAGGGGCAAGGGCCACTATGTTGGCGTCACCATGTGCTGGCAGTCGAACAACAACGGATGGTGGGGAGAAGGCGAGATCAAATTCTTCATGGATGGAGACAAAGAGTTTCCGACGATTTGCGGAACCGGTACTGAGGATTATTTCTGCGGGTCCTATGGTTTCGAGGTGAACGATAAATACAGGGAATACACCACACTGTATGCGGGTATGCCGCAGGTCCTTATTCCGGACGGACTCAACGCCTCCCAGCAGCGCTTCGGCCTGTACCGGTGGCATATCATGGACCCGGTCCGGTTCAAGAAAGATCTCAGGGTCACCATACAGGCGCTGGGGTGGAGGTCCGGAGGCAGATATCTTCCTCTTCAGGATGACATCTCCTCTGTCGCCTACTGGTACCAGACAGAACCCCACAATGCGTTCCCGCCCCTTCCGGACAAGGACGGGCTGGAGATCAATTAACAACAACGGTTTTACCGGCGGACAGGCATATGCTTCCGCGGACATTCTCGAGGAGTCTTCATCATGATTGAGATCAAAACCCTTCAGCAAATAGAAGACTACAAAAAAGTTATGGACATTGAAAAGAATGCCTGGGGATTCACTGACCTGTACGTGGAACCGCATTTTTTAATGACCCGGGTTCAGAAATACGGCGGGCTCGTTCAGGGACTGTTTCTGGACGGTGAAATGATCGGTTTTTCCTACGCCATGCCCGGTCTCTGGAAAGGAGAAACCTTCATTTATTCGCATATGGTTGCCGTTCTTCCTGAACATCAGGGAATGGGTTACGGGTTTCTTTTAAAGAAGGCGCAGCGTGACACTTTTCTTGAAATGGGATATAATACCATCCGGTGGAATTTCGATCCTCTGGAGGCGCTGAACGCTTATTTTAACATTCATAGGCTGGGTGCAATATCCGATGAATACGAAAGGGATGCATACGGAGAGGGAGATTACGGACTGCACAAAGGATTGGCCACCGACAGGATTGTCGTCACCTGGCACCTCAGATCAGAGC
>CAYXFJ010000089.1:0-10928 GCA_964464265.1 uncultured bacterium | reverse complement strand
TATGTGGTTCTGCTCAACAACGACACAGAGGTAACACCAGGATGGCTTGAACCACTGGTCCGGGCAATGGATGAGCAGCCTTCGGTCGCTGCAGTTCAACCGAAGCTGTTGTCCTTTTTCGATCGTGACCGGTTCGATTACAGCGGAGGCGCGGGAGGCGAACTGGATCTCTTCGGCTATCCTTTTGCCTGGGGGCGCCTGTTCAACATTACGGAACGTGATACAGGACAGTACGAACGTTCAAGGGAAATATTCTGGGCTTCAGGTGCAGCGACGCTTCTGAGGCGTTCTGCAATGGAAAGGGTCGGCCTTCTTGATGAAGCGTTCTTCGCACATATGGAAGAGATTGACCTGAACTGGCGCTTTCACTGGGCAGGGTACCATGTGATCAGTATTCCGGCGGCTGTGGTATTCCACAGGGCAGGAGGTACTCTGGATAAAGCAGATTTCAGAAAACTCGTGCTGAACCACAGGAACGATCTGCTCATGGTTCTGAAAAATCATACTTTCATCACACTGTGCTGGCTGCTTCCGATGAGGATGATGCTGGAGGGGATCACTATTGTGACCTCGGTTTTCCGGGGTGACTTGAAAAGGGGAGCTGCGGTGATCCGGGGAATTTTTGGAGTGATCTCACTCTGGAAAACCGTGACAGACGGAAGGAGGAAGGTGGCGGCTATCCGGAGCATCGGTGAAACAGAGATGCTGCATAAATTCTACAGGGGGAGTGCGGCGCTTTCCTATTTTGTCAGGGGCATAAGGAGCACGGAGGATCTTTGGCGTCAAGGCATGCGGTTCAGGGATTAAAAATAATCATCAGTCTGGTTCTGATCGGTTTTCTGGTCAATCAGATCGGATGGCGCAGTATTGCCGCTCAGATCAGCCGTATGAATTCTCTCTGGCTTCTGGGATCCTTGATCCTGTTCACCCTCAGCCATTTTATCGGCGGCTATCAATGGTATTTGCTTCTGCGTTCCCAGGGCATTGCGCTTTCATGGTCCAAAACCGTTTCGTTCTATTTCGTGGGCCTGTTTTTCAACAATATACTGATCAGCAATTTCGGTGGCGACATTTTCCGCATGGTGGATGTCAAGCGCCAGTCGGATGACGGACCGGGTTCGGTTTCAACCGTTCTGGTGGACCGTTTCATGGGACTTTTGATTCTTTCAGGTCTGGCAGTGCTCTCGGCTGTCTGGATATGGATGGAAGGAAGCAGGGCTGTTTATCATGTCTATTTGATCCTTATACTTGCTCTGGTCTGGCTTGCCCTTATTTTCATTTTCTTTAAAAGGAAATGGATGAAACCCTTTGTCTGGATACTGAAAAGGATTTTTCCTGAAGGACTGGTCAGCAAAACCAGGGAAGTGTATCAGAATATCGTTGACTTCAGCAGAAAACCGGATCTGTTCTGGAAAGTGGTCGGATTGTCTGCTGTGATACAGGGCATGCGCATCATGACGCACTGGTTCATCGGCAGGTCTCTTGGCAGTTCTGTATCTCCCGTCTACTTTTTCATGTTCATTCCGGTGATTGCCATCGTATCGAGCCTTCCGATCAGCCTTGGAGGACTGGGCATACGCGAACAGTCCGGAGTTTATCTGTTCATGACTGCGGGGATGCTTGAGGACCAGGCTTTTTCCATGGAGTTCATGGCTTATCTTATATCCATTGTTTCCAGCCTTCCGGGAATCTTTATTTTTATGATGCGAAAGAGTGCGCCACAGAAAGTTGAAAGTGTTCATGTAGTCTCTCGTAATGCAGACATAAGGGAGGAATACAGGCCATGAAATTCAGGGCAGTTGCAGCTGTTTTAATGATCTTGTTTATCAGTGGTTGCGGAATCAAATCCAAATCATGGTGGAGGGAACCGGACATAGCGGTCATGGCGGATCCTGAAGACTGGGAAGCGGTTCAGGGAAATCTCAGGACATGTTTTGAGAAGGTGATCCGGACCCCGCAGATCGAGAAATCTTATAATCTGGTACATGTCAGCGACGATGAAATCGAAAGGTATGCGCAGTACCGGTACATTCTTCTCGTTTCCACTCTCGGTTCGACAGGAAGGGTGGGAAACCTGTTGGCGGAACTGTTCTCAAATCCTGAAGTGAGGAAACGGGTGGAGAATGGGCAACAGAACATATTCAAACAGGATAGTCCCTGGGCAAGGGATCAGATAATGCTGGTAATTGCTGCCAATACGGTTACTGAACTCCGGGAGGTTATCGACAGGAACAGTCAGGAGCTGTATGCAATGATCGACGGGGACGTGCTTACAATTCTTGAGGATGAGATTTATTACAGGTCGTATCAGAAAGAAGAGGAGCAACGGCTGGTCGGCACGTACGGATGGACCCTCAAGATGCACAGGGAATTCTTTATTGCACAGGAGCTCCCGCAGGAAGGTTTCATATGGTGGAGAAGGATGAATCCGGAGCGGTGGCTTTTCGTGCGCTGGATCGAAGGTAAGGATGCCTCCCGTCTCAATCAGGATTGGGTGGTCGGGGAGCGCAACCGTATCGGAGCGGAATACTACGGAGGCGACCGCCTGTCCGGGAGTTACCTTTTTTCCCAGCGGACGGAATTTCTCGGACGCCCTGCCCGGATAACAACAGGATTATGGGAAAACGAGGAAAAGGTGGCAGGCGGGCCTTTCAGGAATTACACGTTCATTGATGAGCCGACCGGGCGTCTCTATATGATCGATATTGCGGTTTACGCTCCGGGACGGGATAAATATCCGTATCTGCGGCGCCTGGATATCATTGCGCACACCTTCCGTACTCTTTTCGATAAATAAGGAGATGCCATGCACCCTCAAAAAAAGGCAGTCGCTGTACTCATGGGAAGCGATTCGGATAAGTCTGTCATGAAAAAATGTACGGAGATGCTCGATTTTTTTCAAATCAGCCACGAGGATCACATCCTCTCTGCTCACCGTCAGCCAAAGGAACTGGACGCATTTGCAAGAGCAGCGGAGGAAAGAGGAATCCGGGTGATCATTGCAGGGGCGGGGATGGCCGCTGCCCTGCCGGGAGCTCTGGCTGCGAGAATGATCATTCCGGTTATCGGTGTGCCTCTGGAAGCGTCCCCTCTGGCAGGTAAGGATTCGCTTTACTCGATCGTTCAAATGCCGCCTGGAATACCGGTAGCTACCGTCGCTATCGGCGCTGCCGGGGCCATAAATGCGGCGGTACTCTGTGCGGAAATTCTGGCGCTCAATGACCCCGATCTGGCTATGCGCCTTAAAAAATTCAAAGCTGCTGGAAGCAAGCTGTAACCGGAAAATTACACTCATCTTTCACCAGGATAGAACAATGAAAGAATTCAAGCGCATTCTCATTGTCATCCCGACCTACAATGAAGCGGAAAACATCGGAAGGATCATCCCCCAGATCCTCAATCAGGATAAACGCATTGATGTGCTGGTGATAGATGATTCGTCGCCCGATGGTACCACTGATGTGGTAAAAAAGATTTCGCAGAAAGAGAAAAAGGTGCATTTGATCGAGAGGCCCTCTAAGGCCGGACTGGGTACAGCCTATATCAGAGGCTTCCGCTATGCCATGGAGAATAAGTATGATCTTGTGTTTGAAATGGATGCGGACTTCTCACATGATCCAAAAGAGATACCCGTGTTCATCTCCTCCATGAAAACGGCGGACCTGGTCATCGGGTCCCGTTATATCAGAGGTGTAAATGTCATAAACTGGCCCATGGATCGTCTCATCCTCTCCTGGCTGGCCAATCGCTATACGCGCTGGATCACCGGCATGCCGCTCAGGGATGCCACGAGCGGCTATAAATGCTACAGGAGGGAAGTGATTGAAGCGCTTGATCTGGATTCATTTCATTCGGATGGATACGGATTTCAGATAGAGATCGATTTCAAGACCTGGAAAAAGGGATTCCGGTTGCTCGAGATACCGATCGTTTTCGTGGACAGGAATGCGGGCGTATCTAAGATGAATCCCCATATTGTGAGGGAAGCGGCCATACTGGTCTGGAAACTGCGTATACAGAGCCTTATCGGCAAGCTGTAAACTATGATTGAGATTACCGTTGTCATTGTCAGTTATAATGTAAAACCTTTCCTCGAGCAGGCGCTGCAGTCCATCATCACGTCCCTGAAGGGTATTTCATCTGAAATTTTCGTGGTGGACAATGGATCGGGCGATGGGAGCGCACAGATGGTCAGGAAGAGATACCCGTCCGTCAGGCTGATTGAGAATCGGGAAAATCTGGGTTTCGCCAGAGCCAACAACCAGGTTTTGAAGCAGGCCAGAGGAGAAATGGTTTGCCTGGTCAATCCAGATACGCTGGTACAGGAAGACACAATGGCTGTATGCCTGTCCTATTTGAAGAAGAATGAGGATACCGGAGCTGTGGGATGCAAGATACTGAATCCTGACGGTTCCCTTCAGCTTTCCTGCAGGCGCAGCTTCCCCACACCCTGGGTTGCTTTCACCAAGGTAACCGGACTGAGCCGGCTGTTCCCGAAAAGCAAAGCCTTCGGCCGGTACAATCTCACCTATCTTGACCCTGATGCGGTTACAGAGGTAGAAGCGCTCTCCGGATCATTTATGATGGTTCGCAAAAAGGCGGTCGATCAGGTGGGCCTGCTCGATGAACAGTTCTTCCTGTATGGTGAGGATCTGGACTGGTGTTACAGGATTCATCAGAACGGCTGGAAGATCGTTTATACGCCACATACCCGGATCATTCATTACAAGGGACAGAGCACAAAAGAAGCAACGTTTGACAGCATCCGTGTCTTTTACAGTGCCATGCGCCTCTTTGTCAAAAAACATTTCAAGGGCGGCTGGTCCTTTTTGCCACAGTGGTTCCTGATCCTTGGAATATGGCTCCGCGGAGCGGTTTCAGTCGTATCCAGACTGTGCAGGAGAGCCGCAGTCCCGGCTGTAGATCTCGTGTTCCTGCAGATCGGGCTGGTCATAGCGCTTCTCTTGCGTTTCGGGGATTTACGGTTCTGGGATGATTACCTTCCCGTGAACATGGTTTACACGGCTGTGTGGCTGCTCTCCCTGTCCGCTGCAGGGCTCTACCGCAGGGGAGTCTACAGTTCATCGAAGGCATTTATGGCTGTCATGTTAGGTCTTGTTCTCAATACATCTCTTACCTTTTTCTTCCCCCAGTATGCGTTCTCCAGAAAAGTGGTGATATATGCGGGTCTCTTGAATGGTCTGCTGCTCAGCGGCTGGAGACTTGTCATACGTCTGGCTTCCAGGGCAAGGCGGTTTCCTTTTCTCGGAAGGGTCGGTCAGACGCTGATAAGAAAGAGGGTGCTGATCGTAGGTACGGGTGACCAGGCTGTCAGGCTGTACCAGCGCCTCAAGGACGGCATGGATACGGATTATGAAGCTGTGGGAATGATCGGTGTGGATGAAATGGACATAAAAAGGGCTTCAGGATCCGGTTCCGCTGTTGTGGGTACTTTAAAGGAGCTGGACCGTATTGCCCGGACTCACAGTATACAATCGGTCATCTTTTCACCCGAGGCCGCGCGCTATGATCTCATTCTGAAAACAATAATCAATTCAAGGGAACTGCATCTGGATTTCAAAATGGTGCCACGCGATCTGGATGTCATCATCGGACATTCATCTGTCGATACGCTGGAAGATGTGCCGCTTGTGGATATTGAATACAGGCTATATTCCGGGCTCAATCCTGTCTGGAAGCGGCTGGGAGACCTGCTCGTGGGAGTCCTGATGCTCCCTGCAGCTTTGACAGGCATGCTTTTTCTTGCCCTGCATTCTGCGCACCGGGTCTGCCTCACACAGATCGGCAACGGTTTCGGTAAATCATTCAGGATACCGGCTGTTCAGGTTCATGGCCGCGGCCTTTTTCATGGCATAGGTCTTATCCCGCTCTTCTTAAGCCTCCTGACAGGCCGGCTGAGTGTCGTCGGATCAGATATCGGTCTGACCGGAAATGCGGCGGGTTTTAAGCCCGGCCTGACAGGTCTTGCACAGATCAATAAAAAGAAGATACACTCTGACGATGATTTGCAGCGCTATCATCTGTACTATCTGAGAAACTACTCGCTGATGCTCGATATGGAGATACTTTTCAGGACCCTTTTTCATGTATAGATATCTGTCACAGGAGTGAATAGATGACTGAATTCATACTCGATTTTGAGAAACCCATCGTCGAACTCGAGAAAAAAATAAAAGAGATGAAGGTTTATGCGCTCGAGGAAAACGTGGAACTGACTGAAGAGATCCGGCGGCTCGAGATAAAGCTGGCCCGTCTTATGGAAGATACCTATTCCAGGCTTTCGCGCTGGCAGAGGGTACAGCTCGCCAGGCATCCGGACAGGCCTTATACGCTCGATTACATTCAGCGTATCTTTACAGATTTTGTAGAGCTGCACGGCGACAGGCTGTTCGCAGACGATCCGGCTCTGGTGGGCGGGCTTGCCCGCCTGGACGGCCGTTCTGTGATGGTGCTCGGCCAGCAAAAAGGGAGAACGGTCAAGGAGAAGTTATACAGGAATTTCGGTATGATGAATCCTGAAGGCTACAGAAAGGGCATGCGGCTGATGAGAATGGCTGCCAAATTCAACAAGCCGGTGGTGATATTCGTGGATACGATGGGCGCGTATCCGGGGCTTGGAGCCGAAGAGAGAGGCCAGGGAGAGGCCATAGCACGGAACCTTTTTGAGATGTCCCATCTGCCCGTGCCTGTGCTGATACTGATCATCGGGGAAGGAGCGTCCGGGGGGGCGCTGGGTATCGGGGTGGGGGACAGGGTTCTCATGATGGAAAACGGATGGTATTCTGTGATATCCCCTGAAGGATGTGCCGCAATTCTCTGGCGGGACAGTGCAAAAGCGAGTGTTGCAGCCGAGATTTTGAAACTGACTGCCGAAGATTTGATCGAGCTGAACGTCATCGATGAAGTGATCAAAGAACCGCTCGGCGGTGCACACAGGAATCCTGATCAGGCGGCAGTCATCCTGAAAGAGCGCATTGTGAGCCATCTGCAGGAACTCTCAGCCATTCCGGGAGATAAACTGCTCGAACAGCGTCTTGATAAGTATGCGAAAATGGGCTTTTTCAGGGAGTGAAAGGAATGGACAGGGAACCCTTTGTTTACCTTTACAGGGTGCGCTATGCTGATACAGACCAGATGGGAGTTGTTTATCATGCGAGGTATCTCGAATGGTTTGAAGCTGCGCGCACCGAAATGCTTCGCGGATGGGGCATTTCCTATAAGGAGCTCGAAGAAAAAGGAATCGCTCTGCCTGTTGTGGAGGTCAGATGCAGGTACAGGATGCCGGTCAGATATGATGAAGAGGTGGAGATCCATACCCGTCTTAATGAGGCCACACGGTCGAAAATACTTATTGCTTATGAAGTGAGTGAAGCGGGCACAAGGAGGATGAGGGCTTCCGGATACACGCTGCATTGCTATCTCAGCAGGGAAGGGAAACCCGTCAGAGCTCCGCACTGGCTTGAAACTCTTTTTCTTGGACATGTTTCAAAGGATGAGGAGATTACGAAGGCTGGCCGGTGACACTCTATAACGTTCATTTATTTTGATATATAAGGAGACTATCGTGCTGGAAAAGGAACTGCTGGATATACTCGCTTGTCCGAAATGCAAAGGGGATCTGGATTATGACCGCAAGGCTGAGAAGCTGACATGCCAGGCGTGCAGGCTCAAATATGCGATCAGGGATGATATTCCTATCATGCTGATCGATGAAGCTGAACCGTTCTGAAGAGAGTGAAACAGCCACATGCCGGGTACTCCCTGTACCGCCCGGGCAGCGCGATGTCCTTATATTGGGCGCTCAAGCTTTGATTCAGGCCTGCCGGATCTCGACTTTGACAACTCCTTTATCGATCTCCGCATAACCATAATGACCAGTTTTAAGGGGACCGGGATTGACGATTGATGTAATTCCTATCGTGTCGATTCCGGTCCCTTCGTGTATATGGCCGGTGAAACATACAAGCGGCTCATGCTTTTCGATGAAATTTCTTATAGAGCGGCTTCCCACATGTTTGCCGAAAAATACCCTGTCATTACATGTTCCATAGGGAGGCTCGTGGGTCAGAAGAATCCAGGGTGCCTTATCCGGAAGTTGCGCATGGGCTTCCGCGAGACCCTCCTTTAATTCCTCTTCGGTTATTTCTCCCGGAGTCTTTCCGGGACAGCGAAGCGAAAGGCCCATACCCGCGAATCCCAGTCCGTTTATGACCTCAGCCCTGCGGTGGAGGCTTACTCCCTCTTTTTCCAGATAAGCCTGAACGGAAGGGTGATCGCAGTTGCCAGGCAGGGCCAGTATTCTTCCGGGGAACTGCCTCACGATTTCAATGACCGGTTCCGCCTCTTCCTTTCCGCCGAAATGGGTGAGATCACCGGTTAAAAGGATAATGTCCGCTTTCCCGGCATGTTGGAGAACAGGCTCAATCCTGTCCGTATGACCATGAATGTCTGTTAGATGGATAATGACCATATGATAGAGCTCCAGCCTGGATCTTTGTGTATTGTTATTGTCATTTAAAGCTCATCGTCAGGTTTCGGGCTTCCGCGCTTTTCAGGGCTCAATATTGAGCTGTCTCTCTGCGAAGTCCATCATCGCATTCCAGTAATGAATATCGAGCTGATGGACCGTGTCCATCTGAAATTGAAGCATTTTCCCCATGGCCACGTTGCCGATTTTGTCTCTGACAGATCCGTCGCCCAGTATTCCCTTCTCTCCAAGAAATTCATAGACCGGCGTCGCGGATTTCATCGCCTCGAGCGCGAGATGGGGGGAAGCCCAGGTATCCTGAAGGCCTGCGTCGTCCAGAAGAGGTCTGGGGGCAACCAGGGCTACCAGGAGATGCTGGTCCACAGGCAGCCGTTCAACATCCCTTCCAAAAAGGGAGTAAAAATCATTGAACCAGTGTGGGAAGGTCCGTGTGATGCGTTCCACGGTCTCACTGGGATTCATACGGTTCAGTGCCATGCCTCCTGTTCCGGATTGATGAGGGACCACCAGTGCGATCCTTTCATCCATAGCCCCTGCAAAGAGAGCGGTCTTGCCCAGCCTGGACCATCCGGTCACGCAAATACGGCCGGGATCAATATCTTTATCTGTCACCAGATAATCCACCGCGCGGTGCAAGCCCCATGCCCATGCTGCAATGGTGCCCCACCTGGAAAGGGGTTTCCCCGGAGGATCAGCGTATGATGCATGAATGCCGTCGCTCCAGTCATGTTTGTCCGGATCCATGTCCGCGGCTGCAAATGTCGCCAGTGCAAATCCTCTGTTGATTGTATTTTCAACAGCCCATATTCCGGATTCGTTACCCCTTGTCCTGTAGGTTTCTCTGTATCTCGGTGGTATCCAGGATCTTTCAATTATGGAAATACCATCATATTCCATCAGTTTGTGATTGCCGGAAAAGTTCAGGGCCAGGAATACGGGTGCTGGTTTAGTCCTTTTGTTGGGAATGAAGAGGGCGAGATGTACCGGATATTCGGTTCCGCCTGGCAATTGAAGCCACAGTATAATTTCCCTGTAGGTTGCCCTGCCCCCAAAGACATCTTTATCGGTTTTGCGTATTTCCGTTCTTATCTGAGGTTCTGGCGGCAGGTATCCGTAAATATAATGCTGAAAAAGCATTTTCAGCTCAGGCCTGCGTTTGTTGTACCAGTCCTCCCGGGTTTTCACACGGGTGCCATCCAGCATAGTAAAGGGATCCGGAAGGCTGGTCTGTACAGGGAGTTCTTCGAACGAAGGCAATTCTTGCGGATAAGATGGAACGGGAATTGAGAACAGAAGGACCATGAATCCTGCGCAGAGAATGCTCTTCAGGCATTTATGGCTGTGGTTCATAAAAGGTACCTCCTTTTATAGATATCGATCAGGTCTGCGAACTGCCTGACACCGGAAATTCCGGATTGAACAGGCTGCGGTCTGGTGGTTAAGAATGCCAGGAATCCGTTTGTATCAACCGGGGTTTTCCACGGACAACCAGCGTATCAGTTCAGCCAGATGATCGCGATACAGGTTTCTCGGCGTGGTCTGCAGCTGTTTGCACAGAGCTGCCGCATATCCCAGAACTTCGCCCATCATACCCGTTGTCCTCATAACTCTGATAGTGCCAAGTGCAACATGCGTGACGGATATATTTCGGCCTGCCATCATGAGATTGGTGATGTTGCGAGAGTAAAGGCAGCGAAAGGGGATGGGGTAGGGTTCTATTGCAGGATTTTGATACCAGCTGTAGAATTCCTGGCCGGGGAAGAACCGGCTGTTCGTGGAATCCGGAAAGTGCAGATCAATAGGCCATGTCGTGGTCACACAACCGTCCGGGTAAATTTTTCGTTCCTGTATATCCTGCTGTGTCAATATGAGATCTCCAAGAAGGCGTCTGGATTCGCGTTTTCCAGATATGTAAGACACCCAGCTCAGTCTCCAGTAATTATATTTATCCGTATGGTTTTTCAGATAGGACCAGTTCCCGTATACAGCCCTCAGATTGTGATCCCGGATCTCCTCGGCTTCAGTGACCGTGTCCCAGTTGCCGAAACCTGTTTCCCACCTCCATGTCCCTTTTGGGCTGTCCAGATGATACATATCAGAGAAAGACAGCGCCCAGGGACATTCCGGAAAAGAACTCACTTCCTTCTCCTCCGCAACGTACCAGAGATTGGAGGTTCCCATGGTCGATTCGTCCTGTTCGGGAGGTGCCAGACTTTCGCCTGTCTCTTCACGGCTTTCCCTGCCCATTCTGTATTCGGCGCCGGCCAGAAAACCGACATTACCGTCGCCTGTGCAGTCCGCAAACAGGGGCGCCGGAAAACGGAGTTCGCGGCCATTCTCTATATGCCGTGCAATGACCGCTGTTATTCTTTCTCCCTCCATTTCCGCAGACGTGCCATGCATGTTCAGAAAAAGGGAT
>CAYXFJ010000088.1:4208-11002 GCA_964464265.1 uncultured bacterium | reverse complement strand
ACGGATCCCCGCATAAAGGTTCCAACCCGGGGAAGGCAGTATACGGTCGAAAAATCCCCGGATAATCAATGGTATGCGGTCTGCGAAGAATGGAACATTCATCTGGAAAATATCCAGACCAATGAAAAGACGACCGTAACCACAGGCGGCAATGTGAAGTACCGTTTCGGAATCGCCAACTGGGTATACGGTGAGGAACTTGGAGTCCGTCACGGCATGTGGTGGACGCCGGATTCGAAGAAGCTGATCTATTACGTTTTCGATGAGCGTCCGGTAACCGATTTCCATCTTACAGGCAACTGGACAGAAGTTATTACAACCCATATGGCCGAAGGGTATACCAAGGCCGGAGATCCAAATCCTGTGGTTTCTCTTGAAATCTACGATCTGGAATCAAAAATCCGTACTCCCATAGACTGCGGAGCCTGGGAATACCTGTTTAACATGCGCTTTACACCGGGCGGACAGGAATTCCTCTTCAGCAGGACTGACAGACACCAGCGTCATCTGGATGTGATGGCATACGATTATCATACAGGCCGGATTCGGGTTGTGGTCTCTGAAATTCAGGAAACCTGGCAGGAGAATTCACCGGCCATGGAGTTTTTGGAAGACGGACAGCGGTTCATCTGGGAAACAGAGAAAACCGGATACCGCCACTACGAGCTGAGGCATCTCGACGGCCGGCTTCTCGCCACACTGACACGCGGAGAGTATCCGGACATGCAGATCGTCAAGGTGGACGAGACGAACGGCTGGTTCTTTTACACGGCCAGCAGCGATCCGAAGATGCCCCTCAATGACCGGCTGCACCGTGTCCGTCTTGACGGCGAGGACCAGCAGATCCTCACAACAGCCTCCCTGAATCATTCCAATTTCAGCATCTCTCCGGATGGAAAGTGGTTCATCGCCCAGTATGAGGAAGTGGCCACTCCGCCGTCAACATCGCTTTATTCCATTTCAGGAAAAGCGGCCGCTGTGCTGGCCAAGGGAGCTGATATCAAGAACGAGCGTTCTGAGCTTTTCACCTTCAGGGCTGCGGACGGAAAAACGGATCTGTACGGAATTCTCCATAAACCTCCGGATTTCGATCCAGCTAAAAAATACCCGTGTATCGTAGATGTGTACGGGGGTCCTGATTCAAGATCGGTATACAACCGTTTCGTCAGGGGGAATCCTCTGAATGACCAGGGGTATCTGGCGGTTCAGATCGATAACCGCGGGACATCCGGGCGCGGAAAGGCATTTAAAAACATGGGATATGGAAAACTCGGGGACGTTGACATTCAGGACCAGGCCGACGGGATGCGTCACCTGTTCGAGCGGTCTTACGTGGATAAGGAGAGGGTGGGCATTGTCGGGCATTCGTACGGGGGATTCATGGCTGCCATAGGCATACTCAAGCATCCTGATGTGTTCTCCGTGGCTGTGGACAGAGCTGGACCCACGTGGTGGCGCAACTATGACTCCATTTATACGGAACGCTATATGAGCCTTCCGCAGGATAATAAGGAGGGGTACGAGAACGGGAAATGCATGAATTATGTCAGGAACCTGAAAGGGCATCTGCTGATCATGCACGGGATGATGGATGACAATGTTCATCCCACGAATGCATTTCAGCTGATCGATGCACTGGATCAGGCTGGTAAATTTAAAAATTATGAGACCCGTTTCTTCCCGCAGGGCACTCACGGTTTCGACGGCAGGGATATGCAGATGGATTTTTTCGAGAGATACCTGAAACCCGGACAGTGATATGCGGATGGACAGAAAAAACGCCCCGGCAATGATGACCGGGGCGTTTTTTTATACGGATGTAGCACCAGGTGCAGGTTTCATTAAACCGGACGCAGGACAACGGCTCATTTTATCAGCTTTAGACTTATGTCCATCTCCATGGTCATAGGAATGGTCATGTTCTGGGCGCCGGATATGGCTATTGTGGCTTCCATGAAACCTTCCGAAGCCGTTTGCACGAGAACGCCTTCCCTGTAGGCGAAGTACCAGGTATCTTTTGCCTCCATCTCCCCGTCCCACACCATATTCTGCCCCATCTGTTCGCCTTCACCCTGCACTGTGCCTGTAACGGTCGCATTCACCTTCACACATTCCATTCCTGACACCGTCTCCAATCCGGCAAGCGTATTCACGTTCTGTAAAATGAACGCAATTTTCAGCTTTCCCTGATCCATGTTTATCGTGTCCGGGTAAGTCCAGGTGTCACCGATTTTCAAAGGTCGGCCTGCCAGATTCGGAAAAAGGTTTTGAAATTCAGAACTGATACCCCGTTTTCCTCCGGGCTCAAAATCGTAAGTGATACTGTCAGCACCTGCGAGACCCGATTCCCTGCCCAGCGGCGAAAGGAGCATGGTAAAGCTTTTACCGATGACCGAACTGACATCCGGAGACATATCGCCCATCATTGATTTGACCGACATGGACATGTCATTGATCTTCACATTAAAAAGCAGATCTTCGTTTTCTTTCCCTCTGGATTGGAGCGTGAACTTATGGCCGGAGTTGATTTCCGTCTGCATGGCGTTGCCCATGACCTCAAGACTCTGGACCATCTTGTTCTCAACCTGATAGTCCAGTGCTTTTCCTTTATCCAGCCTGTACTCGAGGATCAGTCCTGTTTCAGGATCGCCCCACAGGGCTTTCCGGGCAGCACAGCCCGAAAGCAGAAAAAACGCGAGGATGGCACAGAAGACAGATAGTGCAGGGAATGATTTTTTTTGTTTCATTTTTCATATCCTCCTTTGAACTTGATCCGGCCTTTTTCTTTCCTCATTTTTATCGAACGCACACTCTCCTGTTCACCAGCCTGACCATGCCGGCATTTTCATGTGCTTCTCCTCCCTCCCGGTGAAGTCCTTTTTTGTCTTGATGAGGAAGTTCTGGCAGGTTTTGGGAAAAGATGAAATTCGGTGCTGAACTGCTCCAGGAATTCCACACTGAATGCCCTGTATGTATAGGAAATGGGCAGAGTCACAACGGAGTTGATATAAGGGATGACCAGAAAAATAAATCCTATGCAGCATGTAAAAACGCCGGCCATGACAACACCGATAACCACCAGAATCGACAGGACAAAAATAATGAGCCCGTAACCGATAAAATAGATAAAATACGATGACAGAGCAGGCATGAAACGGGCCCATGCGGCTGCAGCAGAAATCCTGTTTTTATACATGACAGGCACGATAAAATCGGTCAGCAGTGTATCTATGAATCTGGCGATGAAAATGACCGCGATCAAGCCAAGGGCAAGCCATATACCGGTCATGATGAATGCGGAACTGCGGGCATCGCTTTCATAAAGGCCGCAGATAGCGATATAAGACATGAACAGATACGCAGCGATGGTGACAAGCACAATAATACCGAAAATGAACTGCCATATGAAAAATGAATTTCCTTCTTTCCGGTACTCGTTCCAGGGGTTGATCACCAGAGCCCGGTCATGGATGACATTATCGAGAAACATGAACTTGCCGCGGGCGCTCACCCATGTCACAAGAACACCGATAATAAAGAGAAAGAAAATCCCGATGATAATCAGCGTGAACCATCCTGGATTCTCCATGAGCCATCTCCAGGCTTCATGGGGAAATTGGATCATGTCCTCCAGATCATGTCTGTCTTCCCACCCTTTTTTGACTCCGCTTCCATTCCCCCCTTTGTTGCAGTCGGACAGGGCTGCAAGAAATGCCGTAAATCCCACAACGAACCACTTCCTGAGATCGAAAGGCTGAAAGAGCGCTTTTTTCGTGCGCCTCCACCCGCGGACAAAGGGATCGATAAATTGAATGTTCATGTTTTGCCGCCTTTCATTTTTCCGTTATACGGTTAAAGTGAACGAATGTTCACCTCCGCGCTCTTCAAACCAGCACTCGATGAGGAAATTCTGATCCTCCCTTTCTCTCCTTCTTTCGATCTGATGATCAGCATGGCTTTTCCGTTGAAGAGTTTCCGTTCATTCGCTATAAAAGGTTCGAGGGATTGAGGATTTCCATTGCCCACTCCCGCAATAGCCGCAGGCCCTGTCACTTTGAACTGTATCCTGTTATCCGCCAGCGGACACAGAGTGCCCATTCTATCGAAGGCTTCGACAAGTATATAACTCAAATCATCGCCATTATCCTGCAGGACAGGCCGGTCCGGTGTCAGCTTGATCCGATAGGGTTCCCCGGCGGTTCTCATCAGGGCTTCTCCGATGACCTTTCCTTCCCGGTAGGCTACCGCTTTCAGTTCACCGGGCTCATAGATCACATTCTCCCAGCGCAGACGGTATCTGTCAACCGAATTCTCAGCCTTCGGCTGTTTCCACCGCTTTCCCAGTGATCTCCCGTTGAGAAAGAGCTCAGCACCCTCGCCGTTTGTATACACAAAAACAGGGACCGGTTTTCCTTTATGCTCCTCCCAGTTCCAGTGCGGAAGGATGTGCACCGTCACTTTCTCCGGGGCCCAGTGGCTCCTGTAAAGAAAGTACCTGTCCTTGGGGATTCCGCACAGATCCACGATCCCGAAATAGGAACTCCTGGATACCTGTTCCTGTTTTATCCTGCCTTCTCTGGCCATATCGTCTGAGTAAGGTGTTGGCTCGCCCAGATAATCGAAACCCGTCCATACAAATTCCCCGCATATATATCCCTCGTCCTCAACCCACATGAAATCGTCATCCGGGATTTCCGCCCAACGCGGAGAATTGAGATCGTATGAACTCACCTGCAGGGCATCCGTGAAATCCGTTTTTTGAGCAGGCAGCGGGAGCTCGTAGAAACCGCGCGTGCTCACCGTGGATGCGGATTCGCTGATGATCACTCCTTTTCCGGGTTCTTTAAGACGCGCAGGCGCATACCTTCTGCCGTAGTTCCAGCTGTGGACATCGTAGTAATCGAAATGCCTCCACTTCACCGTATTGGGCATATCGCATGCCATGGTCACAGGCCGGGTAGGATCATACTTCCGGACAAAACCTGTCATGGCCTCGAGTTTCCTCAATCCTCCATTCTTGTTGTCCTGCACCTCCCTTTCCTCGTTGCATACACTCCAGATCACGATGCACGGATGGTTCCTGTCGCGCATGATGAAATTCCGGATATTTCTCTCTCCGAAATTCTCGAAATCCATTTCCGGAAGCCAATCCGCCTTGTCGTCATATTTATCGAACGCCTCATCGAAGACCAGAAATCCCATCCTGTCGCAGAGATCGAGCAGTTCAGGAGCAGGCACATTGTGACTGGTGCGTATGGCATTGCATCCCATTTCCTTCATGATCTCAAGCTGTCGTTCCATGGCTCTGGGCAGGAAAGCCGCGCCCAGGGGGCCTTGATCGTGATGAAGATTGACACCCCTGAACTGAACCCTTCTCCCGTTGAGATGGAACCCGTCGTTGGCTGTGAACCGGGTGGACCGGACGCCGAACGGAGTTTCATGGATATCACAGTCCTGTCCATCCTTTTTTACGATCGTTCTCAGTGTGTACAGGACCGGATGCTCAATGTCCCATTTCTCCGGCCCCGCAAGTGTCATCCATTGCTCAAAAATACGGTCTTCACCGGGTGAGACCGTATGGAATGCAGTATCCGCTATCACCTCTATTCCTTCCGGACTCATTACGAGAGATACCAGAGAGACTTTCTCCTCTCTGGATCCGCTGTTCCGCACTGTGGTCCGAATACGGACATCCGCCCAGTTGTCATTGACGTCCGGAGTGGTCACGAAAGTCCCCCATACAGGCACATGGACGGGGTCCGTCACGAGCAGTGTCACTTTGCGGTATATGCCTGCTCCGGGATACCAGCGGCTGCCGTGCCGGCGGGTGTCCACATGAACGGCCAGGGAATTCTTTCCTCCGAACGTTAACAGTTCTGAGATATCCAGGAAAAAGGAATTGTATCCATAATCCCACTGCCCGGCTTTTTCTCCGTTCACATAGACCTGAGGGCAGGCCATCACCCCGTCAAAAAGCAGATAGAATCTCCTGCCTGAGTCCTCCTTTTTCATCTGGAATTGTTTTCTGTACCATCCCTCTCCCTGCCATGGAAGCTTTCCGGTCCCTCCGTCGCCCTGTGGATTGAAAGGACCTTTAATAGCCCAGTCGTGAGGAAGACGTATGTCCCCCCATCCGTCATCATTGAAATCTTTCCCGGAGGCTCCGGGCGGATTGCCTTTCATGAACTTCCAGCTGTCGTTGAACCGGATGACCTGTCTTTCTCCTGCCAGTGTGAAAGAGATACAGGTGAATAAAGTAAGCAGAACCAGTCCCGCGAGCGACCGTAATAATTTTCTTTCTTCCATGGTTCCATCCCCTTTTAAAATTCATGCTCTACTTATATCCGGAAACCGCCATCCGGACCGCCATCGGCAGCAAAAGATTCCGGAAGCAGCCTCCTCTTCCAGCCCGACAGATCCTTCATTTTCCGGACATGGTCGAGTTCTTTATCCGTTATTCCCATTTCTCCCAGACTTTCTGAAGACACACTTCGAGATGATCCAGTACCACATCGATACAGCAGTAAGGCATACCGAGAGCGAACTCATCCGTTACCCCTTTCATCATATCGGGTGAGGGCGCCTGTATGATGATCTCCGATGGCAGTCCCAGATAGAGAGCGAGCTGTCTGACCTGGGTTTTATACAGGCCGAGAAGAGGTTGAAACGGCATATCGTCTATCCCGTCCCTGACGAACCAGCCAGTCATCCATTCCGTGCGGTTCGCTGCACCTAAAATCAGGAGGTTTTCCCTTCCGGCCCTCTGTTCAAGAATCTCACGGCGGTACCTGTGC
>CAYXFJ010000088.1:2625-4198 GCA_964464265.1 uncultured bacterium | reverse complement strand
TTCTATTAGTTACTCCTTCAATGGAATCCAATATCATTACCTTATTTTTAAAATTGCTGCCGTATTCTTTCCCTGTACCGGCACGCAAGGAAATCATGAAGCCTGTCTCACCGGAAAAAAAGTGAACCATCCTGTAAATAAACCGGTTGAATTCCGGATTCAGCCGCGTGAGTTGCACATACGGGTGCCTGTATACACCCCTCGACTTCAAGACAGGTTCAATGTTCTGTGCATCGAAATCTACCCCAAGCCAGTCAGCCATCTGCCGGGCCCGCAAAGCCAGCCTTTTTTCGCTGTCACGGTCGTAAAGATAGGTTGTGTGAACATCATCCCTGCCCAGGGCTTTAAAGGCCAGTGTCGCAAGCAGGGCGGAATCGATACCCCCGCTCAAACCAATCAAAACGCCGGACGAATGCCCCGTGCTTTTATTCCTGATGTATCTGATGATCGCCGAGACTGTGCGTTTTTCATCGATCTCTAACAAAGAGCCGGCTGTTAACATGGTCTCGATTCAGATTCTTAACGAAAGTGAAAATCCATTTATTCGTATTAATCAAAGAGAGTGCTGCACCTTATTCTGCATAATTAAACGGAATCGGGCTGTTTTATTTCCCGGAAACACCCTTGACAGACTTCGTTAAATCGATCATGACCACAAGAAGCGCCAGAGACCCAAGTATCGCCGGGATATAATATATGCCTTCACAGGTCATCCCGTCGAACCATTTTCCAAATACCTGGGGTCCCTGCCATGCCCCGATATAGCCGAAGATGACTTTTGAAAGAAATGAATTCAAACCCGGTCTCACATAGTACTTGCATACAAAATGTAAAACTGCGGATACAGCGACACTGATGACAAGCAGAACAAGAAAGCTCATAAAATTCATCTCTATCATCCCCTCCTCTCTGTGTTCTTTGTTTTCAGGTTACAGCACTCTCTTTTTTCATCAACCTTCGTTTTGCACCGGACACCGGGCCGGAAGGACCCCGGACCCGCCGGAAAATTTTCTTTATTTCAACAAGAGCATTCGAATTGAAAGCCAGCGGAAGCGTAAAGACGGATCGGAAATTCTTATAAAAATAATAATATTGAATCATTTTGATAATGTCAATTAAAAAGATATATGGGAAGATTTACGATTACAAATGGAGTGACGAAAAAATTCTTGTTTTTTCTATTATAAAATATATATTACGGCAATTCCCACCGAAAACCATCTTTGAACAGGAGGCACTTATGAGGACATTTACTCATTGGAAACGTGCATCTGGATTTGCAGTTCTTCTCATTCTCTTGCTGTTTAATACGGTTTTCCCTGCCCCGCCGGAAGAAACGATTGTCGACAAAAAGACGGCCGGTAATGTGACCACCATCACGAAAGAGGAACTGGAAAAATTACCTTTTCAGCGGAACCTGACGGATATTCTTTCTATAGTCCCGGGCGTGAACGCCACAGAAAATCAGTTGAGCTCTCATGGGAGTTCTTTTTACAGCAACGAGTTCCAGATCGATGGAGTGACGATCACGGACCCTATGAACAGGGATCAGGCCATGAATTTCCCCCTTGAT
>CAYXFJ010000088.1:0-2615 GCA_964464265.1 uncultured bacterium | reverse complement strand
AATACAGGTGACAAACGGAGGGGCAAGCGCCGAGTATGGAAGCGCAACAGGCAGTGTGATCAACGTGATTACAAAATCCGGTAGCAATAAAATGCATGGATCAGCCTCACTTTATTACAGCCCGGACGCATTCACTGCTGACCCGCCAAAAGGAAAAGCGCCGGGTGACTATTATTACAGTTCCTATTTTGAGCCCTCGATAAACATAGGAGGGCCCATCATAAAAGACAAGCTCTGGTTTTTTGGCGGTTATTCCATGCCTTCCAGGACCCTGCCCCTGAAGAACCAGAAAGATTTATCCATTAATGAAAACACGTACAACCCATACGTCAATTTCAACTTTCAGCCAAACCTTAACAACAGATTCAATTTCTCATACAATTATTCAAACTACAATTCGAATTTCGAAAAAATTTTCGACCATTCCACATCCGGATCTGATTACGATGTTTCAGGTCATATGGCCGGTGCAGGGTGGCGGCATACTCTCCCGAACAAATGGGAAACCCGTTTCCAGACCTCGTTCTCCTGGTTCGGCCACACTTATAAGAATACCTATTTAACGGAAATGACGGAATATAACAGCTCCAGTTTGTACGACAACACTCAGGAGGAATCCGCGAACATGTTCCGTGCGGGGCTGGATTTATGGACAACTCCTTTCGACTGCTGGCTGGGAAATCACCTGCTGAATATGGGTTTCCAGTATGAGGCCACGTGCTGGAGAACATTGGATGAGAATTCCAGCACCTATACGAGCACACATACTTATCCTTCCTATGAGTACCGTATCGAGGAATTAAGCCTTGGCAGGAGTGAGGAACGCGCCAAGATGAATAATTTCTCTTTCTTCCTTCAGGATGCATGGACCCTGTCCGACAAGTTCACTTTGAATCTCGGAATGCGTTTCGACAAGGAATCCTTGACCTGGCCCGGCCGGTCGAGAGACGAGTACAAAATCGAGACCGAACAGGCTTATTCCTGGAACCTGTTCAGTCCCAGGCTGAACCTGACCTACGACCTCAAAGGTGATAACAGGAATGTGGTTAAATTCTCCGCAGGAAGGTATTATTATCCCAACCAGTATGGATGGGTTTATGGGGCCAATCCCTGGGATCATTATTCATTGAATACCCTTAAAGAGACGAAAAACGGGACCATAGAGGTAGATGAAAAGCAGGAATCATACTTTCCTTCATCAGCAAAGGTTGGATACAACGGTACGGAACTGAAAGCCCCGTATATGGACGAACTGACCCTGGGTTACGAGCGGAAGCTGTGGGAAAACTGGTCCGTTGGTCTCCGCTACATCAAAAAATGGGACCGGAACTTCATTCAAACCATTGACGCAAGCCGTTTCAACATGGACGATCTCACCAAAAAAGACAAGCTCACATGGATCGGCTACGACCCTATCACGGTAACGAACCCGTTAGACGGCAAGCCCGTCAGTATCTATGAAGATATCAACCCGCTCCTTGCCAATGATTACCGCATCGTGAATCCCCCAGGAGCCTTCCGCGATTACGATGGAATCGAACTTAAATTAAATAAACGATTTTCTCAGGGCTGGGCTCTGAATGCGTCTTATGTATATTCCAACTCACGCGGATTGATCTCTCCTTTTGATTATTATGAATTCTACGGCCAGTCCTATCTGTACAATCACCCGAACGCCCATATCAATGCAGAGGGTCAATTCGAATACACTTATCCCCATCAGTTCAAAGTACACGGAATCTGGGAGGCACCTTACGGGATACAGGTAGGCGGCCGTCTGATTGTGCTGGCAGGCGCCAGATACACGCCTGAACTCTCCTCGAATTATCCGCCCCTGAACACAATTCCGGACGGCTTCGCCACGGTCTACACCGAAGAACGGGGCTCTTCCGGCCTGCCAACATTCTGGATGCTCAATCTGAGTCTGGAGAAAAGTTTCAAAATAACCGAAACGGTAACTGCCACGATGTTCGTAGACGGTTACAATATCACCAACAATACTCCCGCACTCCAGGTGAATCCCATCATGAACAGCACATACACACCATACAAGGAGATACAGCGAATACTCGATCCCAGTATATTCAGGCTGGGTGCGAAGGTCGAATTCTGATCTGATCCGGACATTCCAGTGCATTCCTTGACCTGTGGAGGAATGTAATGAAAAACAGATCTGTTTTATGTGCAGGGATGTTATTTCTTTCCCTGAACCTCTATTCTCAGACCTATCTCCTTTCCACCGCCACCATCGATGACCGCGTGCAGGATCTTCTGTCGCGGATGACGCTCGAAGAGAAGATCGGCCAGATGACCCAGGCGGACAGGGGCGAGCTAAAATCTTCCGAAGACATCAAAACGTATTATCTCGGTTCCATCCTTTCAGGCGGAGGATCCGTTCCCTCACAGAACACACCTGACGGCTGGGCGGATATGACCGATGGTTTTCAGACAAAAGCCCTGGAAACCCGCCTCGGCATACCCATCATCTATGGGTTAGATGCGGTTCACGGTCACAACAATGTGATCGGCGCTGTGATCTTTCCCCATAACATCGGAATGGGGTGTACGTGGAATCCAGAACTCGTGCGGGAAGCTGCGCGGATCACTGCTCTCGA
>CAYXFJ010000087.1:0-11126 GCA_964464265.1 uncultured bacterium | reverse complement strand
TTGCCCTGAACCGGTTCGATATGCGGGGTGAGGCGGTAACTGATCCTGGAAAGCTGGCCGCCGTTGATGAGGTAATTTTCAGACATCACATTGCCGGTCAGTCCTGCAAAAAGAATGATTAAAAACAACCGTTTCATAAAATCCTCCTGATCCTGCGGATCATGTATCCCGGAAATCGATAATGGTCTGACGGTACGCTTCAGGTACGCCGATATCGAACCTGCGTCCCTGTACCAGTACGCCTGTGAATTCCTCTTCCTGCCGCAGCCGGTCCAGGCAGGATGTCAGTTGAAATTCTCCTTTTTCACGAACATTGTGTGCAATGTGTTCCTCAAGATAATCGAAAATTTTTGAGGACAGAATATACTGGCCGAAAACGGTCATAAAGGAATTCTCTTCCATACCGTCCACATGAAGATGGCTTCCGGCATAATCCAGCTTGGGCTTTTCCGCAAATTCCGTGATGGAGAGCAGACGGTCCGGTTCGCGCCATGTACCCGTCACACAGCCGAACAAGTGGATCTGATCACCCGGAGTGGTCTTCAATCCGACCACATTCTGACCCACCCGTTCATAGGTATCCAGAAGCTGCCGGGCGCATGAGGTTTCGGTATCCGATGCATAGATATGATCCCCCAGCATCAGCAGGAAAGGCTCTCCCTTTACCCATTCCCTGGCGCAGTAGACCGCATGGCCGAAACCCTCCTGCACGTCCTGGGTGACGAATTGGACGCGGTGACCGATATCCAGGAGATACCTTGAGTATTCCTGGTCTGCCTTTGAAAGCTTGTTGAAATTTTCAATATCCGGAGGAGTGGAAAAGAACGCTTCGAAAAGATCTCTGTCCCCACGCTGAACGATAATACATACTTCCTCGATCCCGGCACTGACCGCTTCTTCCACGATGGCCATGATAACAGGCTTGGCTCTCCCTGAACCGTCGATAATGGGGAACAGTTCCTTTTTTATAGCTTTGGAGGCGGGGAACAGTCTCGTGCCGAAACCCGCTGCCGGAATGACTGCCTTCCGGACGTGGCGTCCGGCTTCAATGACGAGTTTCATGCATGACATGCCAAGATCGCGTTCGATGATGCGGATGGCTTTTTCCTGGGTTTCCGCATCCCTGACCAGAAGCTGGGCTGTTCCGTCTCCCTGAGAGCCAACGCCTTTGCCCCCGAGGATCAGGGGTTGGAGGGCAGGATAGCCGAGCAGTTTGTGCAGCACGGGTGCGGTCAGCTGGGAGGGGCAGGCGGGCTGAAGATACCGGTCGAAAGCGTTCTGGGCTTCTTTCATAATATTTCCGAGAGATTCTGCATCTCCGGACCGGATGGCTTCCTCAGCCTGATGAACGATTTTTTTGTTGATGGGTCCCAGGTAGAGCTGCACATCCTTCTGCACGGGAGTGTCCGCGAGAGGATAGGACTGGTTGAGCTTGCTCAGGATCTCCATGGTGTCTTTTGAAGCGTGCAGGTCCACGATGATATAATGCAGATCACGGGAAACATTCAGTTCGATGATATCGATCTGTTCCCCGTCGAAGATCATCATTATGGGACGCTTGCCGTAGGCGCATCCCTGATCCATGCGGCCGCAGCGGGAAGGTGTCGTTATTTCGCCAAGGTAGGCGAATTCCATTTCGCCCCTTACCGTCATTTTAAGGTCATAGAGGCGGTTGAAAGCCCGTGCAACCAGCACGCAGATGGCTGCGCTGGAGGACAGGCCTTTTTTTATCGGAAGATCAGTCAGGGTATTGTCGATCTCCAGGCCGCGCACACGGTAATGTGTCAGCACCTGATAGGCCACTCCTGCGGCATAGCTGAAAAATCCCCCCTTGGAAGCCTCCTCGAGCAGGGCTTCCTTGTTCATGGGGACCTCGAAGGGGTCTTTTCGTGAACCGTCGCTCAATGTCGAGTGAAGGATGAGCTTTGTCGGATGGGGCTTCACTTCTGCATGTATGCCCTGGTTGGTGCCTGTGATGAGAGTATACCCTTTTTCCAGCCTGGCATTGATCCTGCGGTAGCCTCCAGCCCAATCGCTGTGCTCTCCAAAAAGGCAGATACGGCCGGGAACGAAAAGTTTCATACTTTTTCTTCTCTCGAATAGTTGAAAGGTTGAAAAGAAGATATAAAAATCGGGGATAAATTCATAGTATTATTTAGGGAGCCGGGCTGTCATCCCGTATTCCCACGAGCCTGGCAATGTTTTTTGCGATGTCCTTAAACGCGGAAGCGGTGACGCTTTCAGGACTTGAGAGGACAATAGGCGATCCGGCGTCAGCTCCGCTACGGGTTTCTATATCCATGGGGATGCGGCCAAGGAACAAAACTCCCATCTCCTCCGCCATTTTTTCGCCACCTCCGGAACCGAAAAGGTCTATGTTCTTCCCGCAATGCGGGCAGGAAAGCCCGGACATGTTCTCGACCACGCCGATGATGGGGATCGTGAGTTTTTTGGCCATATTTACAGCACGCCTGCAGTCTGCTGTGGCGACTTCCTGGGGCGTGGTGACCACAATGGCCATGCGGGGGCGCATTTTCTGTGCGGTTGTCAGGACCTCGTCTCCTGTGCCTGGAGGCAGGTCCGCGAACAGATAGTCGAGATCGCCCCATACCACATCCGAGAGGAACTGGCTGATCACGCCCGAACGAAGAGGTCCTCTCCAGATCACGGGCGCGTCAGGAGGAATTAAAGGGGCCATCGATATCACGAAAAGGCCGTTTTTCTCCTGCGGGAGTATATTTTTCTTCTCTCCGTCGACCCAGGGAGACCCTTGAAGTCCGATCATTTTGGGCACGTTCGGTCCCGTAATATCCGCATCGAGAAGGCCGGTCTTCTGTCCTTTTATAACCATGCTGTAGGCAAGATTCACTGCTGCCGTTGTCTTTCCCACGCCGCCTTTCCCGCTGAAAACGACTATGCGGTTCCTGATGCGTTTCATCGTTTCATCGATACGGTTGTTCTGATCATTCATGCCCGGCCGTACAGGTGCATCATTCATTTGCCTGCTCCAGATTCTATCAGGATTTTTTTCCGGTTTTCATCCTGGCATGGGTGCGTTGTTCGAGAGACTCAAGGGCTTTTTGAAGTGCCTGCACCGCCAGCACCGCGCGATGGAGATGGGACGAAGGCAGTCCCCCGAGATAGCGTACCACCTGTTGTGTATGTATTTTGGAAGCCTCATGGGGCGTTCTGGATTTCGCCAGTTCGGTCACAGCACTGCCGCATGCGAGAGTGGCGCCGCAGCCATTGGATAAAAATACGGCTTCCTTTATCTTTCCCCCTTCCAGTTCGAGATATATCCGCATCTCATCCCCGCAGGATCCTTTCACATAACCGAAGCCGTCAGGATCTTCCAGCTCTCCGACATGAATAGGTTCATAGGCCAGTTCCAGCACCTTGTCGGAATAGGGTTCACCGCTGTTCCCCATCATGGATTGCAGAAAGCGGTCAAGTGTTTTGTCGTCATTCGAGTCCAAGAAAGGTCACCCGTAGAAATCCGTGAGATAACTATTCAAAAAAGATAAACAAGAAAATCATTCAAGTCAAGCAGGAACACCCGCTCTGGTCATCCGGTTCCGATGGTTTCCCTCCCATTTGTGTGATATTGGCACCTCGACCTGCTGCAGGATAGCCGGTCCCGCAGGTACTGGTACTGAAAAGTGCCGCAGGATTGGGGTTGACAATCAGGGGGAGATTTAATATATTGATTAGTTATATTTTATCACTATAACCGGAAGCCGGGGTCAAGAGTGTCAAAGGTCTTTGCAGGGCTCGGCTCCAACGTGGACGACCGGGAGACTTATATACGGGAAGCGCTTGCCGCCATTCGCAGAATAGACCGTACCTGCATCCTGCACGCTTCATCCCTTTATGAATCGGAACCCTGGGGTTACCGCGACCAGCAGGCTTTTCTCAATCAGGTCATCGCACTTGAAACACCGCTCGATCCTATGGTGCTGCTTAAATCCTTTCAGTGCATAGAGTCGGATCTTGGCCGCATACGGGAGCGGGTCTGGGGTCCCAGGACCATTGACATTGACATTCTCCTGTTCGATGATCTGATCATCAGGACGCCGGAACTGCAGATTCCCCATCCCCTTCTGGCGAGGAGGCGTTTCGTTCTGATCCCGCTCGCTGAAATAGATCCGGAGCTCAGGATCCCGGATCTTGATCTCACCGTCCGGGAAGTGCTGGCCTTATGCACGGACAGGGGAGAAGTAAATCTTTATAAAAAAGGGTTCGTCTCTGGAGGATCCTCCTGTGAAGGGTAGCACGTACATAGCGATCGAGGGCGTTATCGGCGCCGGCAAAACCAGTCTGGCCCGCCTTGTTAGCGAAAAACTGGACGGGCAGCTGATTCTTGAACAATCCGAGGAAAATCCCTATCTTGCGGATTTTTACCGGGATCCCCACCGCTATGCTTTTCAGATACAGCTTTATTTTTTGCTGAGCCGTTACCGGCAATTGCTGAATTTGCATCAGCAGGATCTTTTCCACAGGTACCTCATCTGCGATTATATATTCGCGAAAGACAGGATCTTTGCCTATTTGAACCTGGAGCGCAGGGATCTCGTTCTCTATGAGCGCGTGGCAACCCTGATGGAAAAGGATCTGCCGAAGCCTGACCTTGTGATCTATCTTCAATCCACGACAGAAAGACTCATGGAGAATATCAGGGGCAGGAAAGTCGATTATGAGAAGAACATCTCGGCCGAGTACATCAAGAGCCTGAACGAGGCTTACAATGATTTCTTTTTCCGCTATTCCGATACGCCTCTTCTGGTTATCAATTCGACTGAGATAGACTTCGTAAAAAACGAGGAAGATTTAAAGGATTTGATCCAGCAGATCCTCCATCCTCCTGCAGGAATCAAATACTACGTTCCGAGAAAGGGTTAGAGATAATAAGATGAGCCGTTTACTGCTGATTGCCCTGGCCACATACCTGGGATATCGTGTTCTGAAAGGCGTATGGAAGAGCGTTCCGGAACAGAAAGTACGGGGTTCCGGAAACAGCAAGCCTCTTGATGTGGATCCTTCGAAAATATCCGATGCGCATTACCAGGACATCGATGAAGATAAGAAAAGAACCGACGATAAGCGATGAGCCGGGATGGCACTCTATTTCCGTATTCTCAAATACCTGAAGCCTTACTGGACAAGGCTTCTGGGATCCATAGTCTGCGTGATCCTCTTTGTGATTTTTTCCAGTATCACCGTTCTGTCCGTGATGCCTTTTCTTTCCACGCTTTTTGCAGTTGAGGGGAATGTGCCCGGAGAGGCTGTACCGGGCAGCCCCGGGACGGGCGGGGGGATTTCACTGCCGGCAAGGATCAATATTGACGCAGTCAAAGACAAACTCTATCTCCTCTTTCTTGGAAAAGACTGGCAGCAGAACAGGATGCAGGCTCTCTCCCGCTTCAGCCTCATCATGATTTTCGTTGTGCTTTTGAGAAGCGTGTTCGGATATTATCAGGCTTATCTTATGGCCTACGTGGAGCAGGGGGTGATCAAGGACCTGCGAAACGAGATATACCGGCACATCCATGCACTTTCCCTGAGCTATTTCAACAAAACAAGAACAGGTCAGCTCATCTCAAGGATCACTAACGACGTAACCCTGCTCAACGGCGGACTGTCGGCAGGTTTTTATACCCTCATGAAAAATCCACTGCTCGTTCTGGTCTCTCTTATATTTGCTTTTCTGATATCCTGGGAGCTTACGCTGATCGCATTTCTCATCCTTCCTTTCAGCCTGTTCGCCATCAGCTGGATCGGACTGCATCTGCGCAAGAGCAGCACTGTATCCCAGGAAAGCATGGCGGATGTCACCTCAGTGCTTCAGGAAACCATCTCGGGGATCAGGATCGTAAAAGCCTTCAGCATGGAAGAATTCGAAATTAAAAAATTTGGCGAGCAGACCGTACGGTATTTCAAAATTCTGTTAAAATTGACACGCGGCCGCAATCTGGCTTCACCCATGAGCGAATTTCTGGGAACCGTTGTTGCGATCGGCATACTCTATTTCGGGGGCAGGCAGGTGCTTATCGGGGCTGTACTGACTCCGGATGAATTTATCACTTTTCTGTTCATCATTTTTTCCATCATGCAGCCTATCAAAGAGATTTCCAGCGTCAATAACCGGATCCAGGAGGCTCTGGCAGCTGCTGACCGTATTTTTGAGGTGATCGATACAAAACCGGAAATCCAGCAAGACCCCCATGCTGTGACTGTGAGTGAGTTCAGGAACCGTGTGGAATTCAGGGACGTTTCGTTTCAATACCTTCCCGGTAAAAAGGTGCTGGACGGGATCCATTTAACAGTGGAGAAAGGTCAGCTTCTGGCGATCGTGGGGCCCAGTGGTGCCGGTAAGTCGACATTGATCGATCTTCTGCCAAGATTTTATGATCCTGTTGAAGGATTGATCGAGATCGATGGAATAGATGTGAAGAAGATCAGGATCAAGGATCTGCGCTCCCTCATGGGTATCGTGACCCAGGAAACAATACTTTTCAATGATACGGTTCGAAATAATATCGCGTATGGAATGGCCGCTGTACCGATCGAAAAAGTGATTGAGGCTGCAAAGGTGGCCAATGCGCACAGATTCATTGAAAGGATGCAGAACAGCTACGATACTTATATCGGTGAACGGGGCGTGAAACTGTCAGGAGGAGAAAGGCAGAGGCTCGCAATTGCAAGGGCACTTCTCAAGAACCCTCCTGTTTTGATTCTGGATGAGGCGACATCCTCTCTGGATACTGAGTCAGAGATCCTGGTCCAGGAAGCCATTGACCGGCTTATGAAGAACAGGACCTCATTCGTGATCGCTCACAGGCTTTCGACGGTTCAGCATGCAGACAGGATTGTTGTGCTTGACAGAGGGAAAATCGTGGAAAGCGGCACTCACAGAGAACTCCTGAAAGTGAAGGGACTCTATCAGAAACTGTACCAGATGCAGTTCAGGGACAACAAGGCATGACGGATACCGGAGGTAAAATGACCAGGACAATCATCAAAACGGATAAAGCACCAGAGGCCATCGGTCCTTACAATCAGGCAGTTGTACTGGGACCTGGAAAATTGATATTCACATCCGGACAGCTGCCGCTGCATCCGGTCTCGGGACAGATGGCTGAGAATGACATCGAGAGACAGACCCGGAGAGTGCTGGATAATCTCAAAGCTGTCCTTGAAGCAGCGGGGTCCGGTTTGGACAGAGTTCTTAAAACCACAGTCTTTTTGAAAGACATCAGCGATTTCCCGAAAATGAACCGTGTGTACGGTGATTATTTTGGAAATAATCCTCCGGCTCGCACGACGGTTCAGGTGTCAAACCTGCCGAAGGATGCGATGCTGGAAATTGACTGCATCGCTTCTGTTCCTTGATCCGGGAGAATGCGGCGTGAGACGGGTCTGATCCCATGAATAAAATCCGTCACAGAATCGTGAGCACTTTTTTCTTTGCGGCACTCTGTATGCTGCCGGCCATGTCCATACCTCAGGATGCAGAGACCGCCAGAGACACTGTTCAGGTCAAATCACCGGCAACGGCGGTGATCCGGTCTGCAATTCTGCCGGGACTGGGTCAGTGGTACAACGGGCAGAAACTCAAGGCCGTTCTCGTGTTCAGTGCGGGCGCGGGTTTGATAGGAAATGCTGTCTACTACAATCAGTATGTGGTCCGCAGTACAGGCGATGAGGAAAGGCGTTTCTACGAAAATTACCGGAGCCGTGCCCTCTGGTGGTATATGGGACTGTACCTGCTGAACCTTCTGGATGCCTATGTGGATGCGCATCTCCGGGATTTCGACACCGGTCCGGATCTCTCTTTCGGAACACCGGCTGAGGACAGCCGGTTCATGATCCGGATCGGATGGCGCCTGTAAGACAAAGGGAGATGTTTTACTGTCTCGGTAATCGCGGATGGAAATGTTTAAAAGAAGTAATTTTGTTCAGCCTGTAAAAACAAAAGAGGAAGCTCATGACACGTGAAGAGGCATGGCAGAGGGTGCAGAAGCAGGTATCCAATAAAAACTTAAGGAAGCACATGCTGGCGGCAGAAGCGGTGATGCGCCGGCTTGCCGGGCATTTCGGTGAAGACGAAGAAAACTGGGGGCTTGCCGGTCTTCTCCACGATCTGGATTACGACCAGACGGCAGATGATTTTCCACGTCATGGGCTGATGACCGTGGAGATGCTGGAGGGTGAAGGTCTGCCAGAGGATATACTTTACGCTATTAAAAGCCATCCCGGACATTTCCCCAGAAAGGCATTGCTTGACCAGGCTCTCTACGCCGTGGATCCCATCACCGGTCTGATCGTTGCAGCTGCCCTCATGCATCCGTCGAAGAAGCTGAAACAGCTGGATCTGGATTTTCTGGAGCGGCGCTTCAGGGAAAAGCGGTTTGCAGCAGGAGCTGACAGGGAACAGATACAGAGCTGTGAATCCTTCGGCCTGCCGCTGAAGGATTTCATGAACCTCTCGCTGGAAGCCATGCAGGGTATTGGTGAAGCGCTCGGGCTTTAATTGAGCGGCTCACCCATGCATCAAGGCTGATCCTTCACCGGCGAAATGAAGTGCATTTTCAATGCAATTATAAAGATCCCTGTTCCGGCGGGATTTCTTTTTATTTTAAGTATGATTTTTCATAGGGAAGGACAGGGTTACCCTAAGGGATTGTTATGTCATCTCACAGGTGAGGTGCAGGATGGAAAAATTTCATGAGGCTGTTGGTGCCATTCACCTGCACTCCAGTTATTCAGACGGGACCAAGACCATACCCGAGATTGCGGGAATTGCGGGGCAGAAATGTCTTGACTATCTGATGTTCAGCGATCACAACACCCTTGAGCCAAAAACCATGGGACTGGAGGGGTGGTACGGGAATGTGCTGGTCCTGATCGGATGCGAACTCAATGATCCTGAAGACAGGAACCATTATCTGGCTTTCCGCATTGAAACACTGCCTGAAAAAGGATTGCCTGCGCACGAGTATGTAAAAAAGGTTCACCGCATGGGCGGGTTCGGGATGATCGCTCATCCGGCAGAGAAGCGGAGTTTTTCAGAAGCCTACCCGCCCTATCCATGGACAGCGTGGGAAGTGGAAGAATTCGACGGGATAGAGATATGGAACCAGCTCTCCGAGTGGATAGAGGGGATCACGCGGAGGAACCTTTTCTGGCGCATATGGCACCCGCTGCGCTCCATAAGGTTTCCGGTATGGGAAACCCTTGCCAGATGGGACCAGTACAACAGGAAAAGGCGGATCGTGGGAGTGGGCGGAATAGATGTGCACGCCTATCATTACAGGCTGGGATTTCTGCCGCTCGAGATATATCCTTATAAAGTTCAGTTCCGATCCATCAGGACGCATCTGCTGCTGAAAAAGGACCTGAAGTCCGGGGATTCGAAGCTGGATTTCAGGGAATCCGAGGCATTGATTTTTGAAGCGCTCTCGCAGGGCAGATGTTTTGTCTCCAATCATTCGATAGGTGATGCCAGGGGATTCGTGTTCAGGATGGAGAGAGGGGATTCGTGTCATCCCATGGGCTCGCGCGTCCCGGCCGGGGAAGGAACATTCATAGCTGTGAGCCCCCTGCCCGGTGAGATCGTGCTTCTCAGGGATGGCCATGTGATCAAGAGCGTCACCGGCAAGAGGCTTGAAATGAAGGCATGCGGTCCCGGTGTGTACAGGATCGAGGTTTTTAGAAAACGGAGGGGATGGGTCTATTCCAATCCTGTAGTATTGATCCCGGGTTGAACTGCGCAATTCTGGATCCAGAGGAGAGGTTTTCCCCCCTAGTGCCGGGTCTTCCGGCGGAATACAGGTAAGTCATTTTCAAAGGGATTTGAAAATCATATGCGAAAGATCAAAGAGTTTTGCGGCATCATCGGCATTTACGGTCATCCGGAAGCTGCTGAAATGGCCTATCTGGGTCTTTATTCTCTTCAGCACCGCGGTCAGGAGGGATCGGGGATCGTGTCTTCAGACGGGAACAGGGTTTACCATCATTGCGGAAAAGGACTGGTCAACGAAGTGTTTTCCAATCCGCAGGTGATACAGGAACTCAAAGGGGCCATGGCCATCGGACATAACCGGTACTCGACCACAGGTTTGAGCCATGAGACCAATGTTCAGCCCATACTGGTGAACTCAAAAGAAGGACCTCTTGCCCTGGGGCATAACGGGAATCTGGTGAATGCGAGAAGGCTTCGCAGGGAGCTGAAGGAGGAGGGCGCGCTTTTTCAGACCACGACGGACAGTGAGGTCATTGTACATCTGGCTGCCCGGTCAGGAGCCGGTACAACGGTCGAAAGGCTCAAAGACGCATTGAACCAGGTTACGGGTGCATACTGTCTGGTCGTTATGACCAGGAACCAGCTCATAGCGGCCAGGGACCCTTACGGATTCAGACCCCTGGCGTTCGGCTCCCTGGACGGAGGATATATCGTTGCATCGGAAACCTGCGCAATGGATTTACTGGGAGCCAGGTACATCAGGGATGTGGAGCCTGGAGAAATTCTCCTCATTGACAGTAAGGGAGTTCAGTCCCGCAGAGTCGATTGTGTCAGGGAAAGTGCGCACTGCATTTTCGAGTTCATCTATTTTTCCAGACCCGACAGCCAGATTTTCAGGGAATATGTGGACAAGACTCGGAGGAAGCTGGGGAAAAGGCTGGCTGAGGAGCATCCGGCGGATGCGGACATCGTCATTGCAGTGCCGGACTCTTCAAATACGGCGGCTCTGGGATATTCTCAGCAGTCGGGGATACGGTTCGAGATGGGACTGATACGCAATCACTATATCGGCCGGACCTTCATCATGCCGCAGCAGTCCATCAGGTATTTCAACGTGAAGGTCAAATTCAACCCCATCGGGGGTGTTCTGGACGGCAGGCGCGTCGTGGTTGTGGAAGATTCGATAGTCAGGGGAACCACTCTCAAGCACATGAACCGGCTTCTGCGCAAGGCCGGAGCAAAGGAAGTGCATGTTCGGGTGAGCTCCGCTCCGATTTACCATCCCTGTTATTACGGGATGGATTTCCCTACGCAGGAGGAACTCATTGCGTCAAAAAAATCCGTGGAGGAGATACGCCGTCATCTGGGTGTAGATTCACTGGGT
>CAYXFJ010000086.1:0-11233 GCA_964464265.1 uncultured bacterium | reverse complement strand
CACAGCGACTCCAGCACCAACATCCCGGGTGTATTTGCGGCCGGGGATGTAACGGACAAGGAATTCAAACAGGCAATCACAGGAGTGGCTGAAGGTGTGCTTGCTGCTTATTCAGCCTATATGTTTGTCAATGAGAACGAATTCGTGTGCACATTCTACGATGAGCAATACAAATGAGCTGATTCTTGCATCAAAATTCCAAAAACAGGAGAAACGCAATGAATATGCAATACAGTCAGATTTTCAGAACGGCACTGCTTTTCATCTGCCTGTACGTTCCGGGTTACAGCCAGATAAAGGATGGACGGTTTCACACATATTCGATTGTGGCCAGAGATCCTGAAACCGGAGAGATGGGAGTGGCCGTACAATCCCACTGGTTCTCCGTGGGAACCAGCGTATCCTGGGCTGAGGCCGGGGTGGGAGCCATAGCCACGCAGTCTTTTGTGAACGTATCGTACGGGACAAAGGGGCTGGACCTGCTCAGACAGGGGAAAACTGCGGGGGAAGTTGTGGAAATCCTGACCTCCGCGGATGAGGGAAGGGATGTCCGCCAGCTCGCAGTTGTGGACAAAAAAGGGAATGTCGCCGCATATACGGGGAGCCGTTGCATCCCCGAAGCAGGGCACAGTCAGGGGGAGAATTTCTCCGTACAGGCCAATATGATGCTTCAGGCCACGGTATGGCCTGCGATGGCCGAAGCGTTCCAGAACAGCAAGGGACCCCTGGCAGAGCGTATGATAGCCGCGCTATCCGCTGCAGAGAAGGAAGGGGGCGATATACGCGGAAGGCAGTCCGCAGCCATACTGATCGTGAGGGGTGAATCCACGGGGAAGATCTGGGAAGACAGGCTCATTGATCTCAGAGTGGAAGACCATCCGTACGCGACAAAGGAACTGGAACGCCTGCTGAAACTGCACAGGGCTTATGCCTGGATGAACGAGGGAGATCTGGCCATTGAAAAAAATAATGTCGAGGGAGCGCTTGAGGCTTATGGCAGGGCTGAATCCCTTTTCCCGGACAATCTGGAGATGAGGTACTGGCATGCTGTTTCGCTGGTCAATGTCGGAATGCAGGACAGGGCATTCCCCATCTTTCAGGAAATTTTCCGTAAAGATGCGAACTGGCGCCTGCTGACGGAGCGCCTGCCGGGCGTGGGACTGATACAGGCCGGTCCGGGAGTACTTGAAAAGATACTCTCTCTGCCGGTGGGAAAAAAATGAAATAAAAGCGGGAACGGATGTGTATGATCGGTAGTTTTATAACTGAATTCGGGGATCGGATCGGGGTATGACCATCTTCGGGTCATTCCAGTGAGTTGATTTTTTCGTATAATTTTCTTATATTTTAATTCATTTCTTCCAAATAGAACAGCCGGTCCGTAAGCGGGTTTGCCCCGTATTCCGGAAAACGGCTTACCAGGATCCATTCAGGAAAAACACAGGGAAGGGTTATGATTGAACTCAAGAATCTAAGCAAGTATTATGGCCTGACCAGAGCGCTTGAAGGTGTCACCTGCACCATTCAGAAAGGGGAGATCATCGGTTTTGTGGGCCCCAACGGAGCGGGAAAATCCACAGCGATGAAAATCATTACCACTTACACAGCACCGACTTCCGGAACAGCGAAAGTCGGAGGGTTCGATGTAATGGAAAATCCCCGGGAAGTCAGGAACCTTATCGGCTATCTGCCGGAAACGGTCCCGCTGTATGCAGACATGCTGGTCCGGGAATATCTCGAATTCATCGGTGAAGCCAGGCATCTGAACGGCAGCTTCAAGAAGCGTTATGACTGGGTCGTAGAGGCCTGCGGACTGCAGTCTGTACTGAAAAGAAAGATCGGCGTGCTCTCCAAGGGGTACAAACAGAGGACCTGTCTCGCACAGGCGCTTATCCATGATCCGGAAGTTCTCATTCTGGATGAGCCGACATCAGGACTGGATCCTCTTCAGATCATCGGCATTCGCAACCTCATCAAGTCTCTCGCCCATGAAAAAACGATCGTTCTCTCCACGCACATTCTGCCCGAAGTTGCTACTGTCGCTGACCGCATACTGGTCATCAACGAGGGGAAACTGGTTGCGGACGGCACTTTCGATGATCTGGTAGAGAAGGTGACAGACCGCCAGTCTCTTTATCTGGTCCTGGAGGCACAGAAAAAAGAAGTGGAGACTGCTTTCAAATCCCTGCCCGGCCTGCTTTCTCTGGACTTTGATTCCGGTATGAGGGGAAAGACGGGCTGCCATGTCCGTTACCGGATCGGGCAGAACCCGGTTGAGCGTATTAATGAAATCGTAAGATCAAACCGCTGGAATATTCTGGAATTCCAGCAGGAGAAAATCTCTCTGGAAGAGTCATTCATACGGCTGACCCGGACCACGGAAAAGCGGGAAGATACGGATAAGAAGACAAAGGGGCAGAAAGGGGGTGCCGAATGAAGGACGTCGCCATTATTTTCCGGAGGGAATTCCGTACTTATTTTTATTCGCCGATCGCCTATGTTTTCAGCGTTATCTTCATCGTTCTCAATGCCAGCATGTATATGTTCCATTTCTTTTTCTTCGGCAATGCGGACATGCGGGCGTTTTTTTCCTCGCTTCCCCTGGTTCTGGGGATCATCTTCATCCCTGCCATAGCCATGAGGCTCTGGTCAGAGGAAAACAAGCTGGGCACGATCGAGCTGCTGCTCACGCTTCCCATGAAGACCGAACATGTCGTACTGGGCAAGTTCCTTGCCAGTTTCGTATTCTACCTCATTGCCCTGGCCGGTACACTGACAATTCCCGTACTGCTGCTTATTCTGGGCAAACCTGATTTCGGGCCCATTGTAGGAGGGTACTTTGGTGCTGTTCTACTGGGTGCCTTTTATCTCAGTATCGGTATTTTTATTTCCGGCTTTTTTTCAGATCAGATTGTTTCCCTGATCATCACCAGTCTTGTCTGCGGTTTTCTGGCCCTGATCGGCTGGCAGTATGTTCCCATGGTGATAGACGGATGGATACCCGGTGTGGGAAGTTTTCTTTACAATTATATTGGAGTGACGCGGCATTTCAACGATATAGAAAGAGGCGTGATCGATCTGAAAAGCATCATCTATTTCCTGTCCTTTACCGCCCTGTTCCTCTATCTGAACGCCAAAGCACTGGAAAGGAGAAAGTACTGATATGAAAGATCTGAAGAAGCAGTTCATTACAACCTTCCTCTCGGGGGCTGTGCTTCTTGCAGGCATCGTTATCCTGCTCAATATGGTTTTCAATAACATTGACATCGGACGGTTCGATCTGACAGCGGATCAGATCTATAAACTCTCGCCGTCCGTGAAAAAGATACTCACGGAACTGGAAGCCCCGATCGAGATCACGTACTACGTGTCATCTTCAGAAAAAATGCCGACCCAGTGGAAAAACCTTGAACGCGATGTGATCGATAAATTGAAGGAACTCAAGCTGGCTTCAGAAGGCAGGCTGAATTATTCGGTCTTCGATCCGTCAGCAGAGGAGGAGAAGGAGGCTTACGAGGAACGGGAAGCCTCTGAAGAAACGGATAAGGACATCCTGGAGACCAAACCTCAGACGACCAGGAAAAAAATCGCTGAAAGCCTTTATGAAAAAGGCGTGATCCCCTTCGGGGTTCAGAGTGCTGCACAGGATGAATTTGCCATCAAGAGAGTGTATTCTTCCATTGTCCTGTCCTACCTGGACCGCAAGGAAGAGGTGATCGAGGAGGTCAGGCCTGAAAGTTTCGGCAGCCTGGAATATGAGATCGTTTCCCGGATCTACAAGCTGATCTCGAACAGGCGCCCCAGAATCGCTTTCTATCCAGGCCAGCCTGACATTCCTCCGCAGTACCGCCAGTACTATCAGCAGGCGCCTCCGGATTTTTACGAGTACGCTGCTCAGCTCCTCAGGGAGGAAGGGTATGATGTGACCAGGACCAACATCAAAGAGGATGATCCCATTCCAGGCGATATTCAGACCATGGTCATGATGGTGGATCAGCAGCTCAATGAAAGACAGCTCTACGAGATCGACAGGCTGATCCATAAAGGTGTGCGCTTCATTATTGCCGCCCAGCAGTACAATTACCAGATCACAGCATCAAGGGATCCCGGCAAATTCGATCTCAGAGGAGCACCCAGCATGCTCAACATCAACACCCTCACCGGGACTTACGGACTGACATTCGATGAACAGATGTTCATGGACAGAAGCTCGGCATTCATCCAGATACCGGTATATCAAACCCAGAGGATGGGCGTTTTCGAGGTGAGGCAGCAGCGGCTCGAACCGGTGACCAAACCCGTGATCATCAAGGTCAGCCAGGAGAATATCAATACCAATCTTTCCATCTCAAACAAGATCTCAGAGATCTTTTATATGTTCGGGGGACGTCTCGATATCAACGATGAGCTGCTCAAACAGAACAATCTGCAAAAACGGGTGCTGTTCACCTCGAGCGCAAACAGCTGGACACGCCAGGGATACGGTTACGGGGCTGTAAACGAGCTTCCGCCCACGGAAAACGAACTGATGAAATACCAGCCGCTTGGCGTTCTCATCGAGGGCAGGTTTCCTGCAAAATACACAAATCAGAACATCCCGGAATGGCCGGCGGATCCGGAAGAGGGAGAAGAACAAACCGCTCTGGAAACGGAAGTGCTTTCTGAGATCACGGGCGATGCCTTGGAAAACAAGATCATTGCCTTCGGCTGTGCCAATATGTTCAAGAGCGACATCCTGCAGTCCGTGACCAGCCACAAAGCCCTTCTCCTGAACAGCGTTGATGCGATGACTCTGGGAGAGGAGCTGATCAATATACGGTCCAAGAACATCGCAGCAAGAAGGATACGGGAAACGAGCAGTTTCGGGAAAGCACTTTCAAAAGCCTTTGTTGTATGGCTGACCCCTGCTGTATTCGTGGTGCTCGGTTTTTATCTTACCGTACGGCGCCGGATGAAATGATCCGTCGTACCGGAGGCTGTACCGGCAGCGATGTTTTCCGGACAAAGAGGAAAGGTTGAAACAGTGTCAAAACGAGGGATTTAAGAATGAAAGAGAAACATCTAAAAATTTATGCAGGGATTTTTATTGTACTGCTGATTCTGTTTTTTATTACCAAACCGAGACATTCCAGCTTGAATCTGGACGAGTTCGTGCAGAACATATTAATCGGCATATCCAGGGAAGATGTGCGTGCAGTGGAGATATATAAAGAAACAGGTTCTCAAGACAGACCCCAGCTCGTTCTGAATAAAATCAGCGAAGAGAAATGGGTAATCCCCTCCTTTTTCTCTGCAAAGGCACGGAAAACCCAGGTGGACCGTCTGCTTCAAGATCTCTTTGAGATGACGGGCAAAGTGCGATCTTCGGATCCGAAGCATCTTGAAACCTACGAGATCACCGATGAACAAGGGCTCCATCTGCTGCTGAAAACTGAAGGTGACAAAGTCCTGGCCAATTTGATCTTTGGCAAGAAATCGGAAGATATGAACAGCGGATTCGTCCGGTTCGCCGGAGCGGAAAAAGTGTATTTTGTGGATAAGAATATTCTCTCCACCCTGGGCATCTATGGAGATATCGACACGCTTTCTTCCTTTAAACCCACCAGTCTGGTAGACTTGAATGCCGTGGAAGAGAAACAGGAGGATCTGGATCTGGTCGGAATGGTGGTCAACGGCAAGGAAATGGTGATCAGAAAAGTGGAGAAAGAAGTGGAGGTGATCAAAGCGGATTCCTCCAGAGCCATGGAAAAGAAACCCGAATGGGTTCTGGTTGAGGGTAAAAAAGAGACAGCCCTGGACCAGAAAGAGGCAGAGAATTTTCTCAGGGACATAACCAAGATCTATGCAGAGTCGGTTATCGACCGTTTCGGAAATACCTTCGCGGATATGCAGAAGGAGTCCCAGTACGGATTCTCACGAGCGTCCCATATTCTCGTTTTCCGGAAACCGGACGGTCCACAGCAAAACGTCATTTTCGGCAAGGAATATGAGAAAGACAAAGGTTATTTTATGCTGGTCCAGTACGATAATCTCATATACAAAGTGACGAAATACAATTTCGATAAAGTATTCAAGTGGATGAAAGATCTGCCGCTGAAAAAGATGAAAACCTGATTTCCATTCATCTGCCGGGCGGTAAATAGGTGGATCTGTCATCTTCAGTTGCCTGATATGGAAACCGTCTCCGAAAAAGGGGGCGGTTTCCTTTTTTATTGACATTTCTTTGATTTTTCATTAATTTCCAATGGGTTATAAACAGACAGCCTCATCACATGCACATAGATCCCGGTTTCCCTGTTCTGCGGTCATGCATTGTGGACAGAGGCAGAGAGGAAAGTTTTGGACGTTTTTTTCTATGAGGTCTTCGAAGAGGAAGAGCCCGGACTGAAACAGTGCCTGTCCATGGGTATTTCAGCGGGTTTCACATCGAAAACGATCCAGGAAGAGGGAGACAGGGAGCCTCCTTCCCCTCTGGTGAGTATCAGGGATGAATCGGTCATTCCTCTGTCCTGGGCGAGTGAGATAAAGGGGATCCTTACCCGCAGTACGGGATACGATCATGTGCACAGGTATCTGCGCAGCACGGGTTCAGAGATCCCTGCCGGTCATTTGCCGGTATACTGCAACCGCACTGTCGCAGAACAGGCCATGCTCTGCTGGATGGCTCTGCTGAGAAAACTTCCCAGACAATTGGAGCAGTTCAGGACATTCAACCGTGACGGAATGACAGGTCTCGAGTGCAGGAATAAAACCCTGCTCGTCGTGGGAGTGGGGAATGTCGGATCTGAGATCGTGAAGATCGGAACAGGGCTCGAAATGCGAGTCCTTGCTGTGGATATCGCGAAGAAATTTCCTCAATTCACGTACGTGCCCATAGAGGAGGGTATTGGAAAAGCAGATATTATAGTCTGCTCCATGAACCTCACGCCGGATAATGAAAATTATTTCAATTACCCGATGCTGAGGAAAGCCAGAAAGGGTGCCCTGTTCGTCAATGTCGCCAGGGGCAGGCATTCTCCGTCCACAGATCTTTTGAAACTGATGCGTGAAGGCCATCTCGGCGGCATTGCACTGGATGTGTACGCGGATGAAAACGATTTATCCGTTTCACTCAGGTCCGGGAAAAAGAGCACGAATGAAGAGGTCAGGGCTGTTCTGGAACTTTCAAAAATGCCCAACGTCATTCTGACTCCCCATAATGCGTTCAATACCGAGGAGGCGGTCAGAAGAAAAACAGAACAGAGCGTACAGCAGGTTGATTCTTTCTTGAAAAAGGGCCGCTTTATATGGCCCGTCCCTCCATTGGGAGGATGATTAGAAAAAGTCCTTAGGGAGAATGTACATTCCAGGGACCGAACGTCTCAAATCAGGAGGTGGGAGATGATCTCCATGCGTAAGGTGTTCGTCCTGGTTCTGGTGTGGGGATGGTGTGCCGCGCAGGAAGGCTGGTTCTGGCAGAATCCATGGCCTCAGGGGAACATGATCTATGATATCCAGGGAACGGGACAGGACCGGGCAGCGGGTGTGGGTGCGCTCGGCACTGTGATCCGTACGGAGAACGGCGGTGCGTCCTGGTACGTGGATCAGGTCCGTAATATTCGGGAGGACCTTCTGGGCGTTTTTTTCATTGATTCCAATACAGGATGGGCAACAGGGCAGAACGGCACTCTGCTGAGGACCGGGAATGGAGGTATAACCTGGGGCGTGGCAGATGGAAATACGGATGAGACTCTCGAATCGGTGTTTTTCCTGGATCCGCTGAAAGGCTGGTGCACAGGAGAGTCAGGGGTTTTACTGAAGACCACAGACGGAGGATCGCACTGGGAAACCCGGACCGTTTCCGATGTCTCTTTTTTCGACGTGTATTTCACAGATGAGCAGCAGGGCTTTCTCGTAGGAAGCAGCGGGACCATTCTCAAGAGCACGGACGGAGGATCGAACTGGACTCCCAGATCCAGCCAGACATCTCATCCCTTAAGAGCTGTGTTTTTTATCGATTCACTGGGCTGGGCTGTGGGCAACCGGGGCACGCTGGTGATGACACAGGACAGCGGCGAAACCTGGGTTTATCGTCAGCTTTCCAACAAGCATCTGTATACCGTGGTTTTTTCCGATCCTCTCGTGGGATGGATCGGAGGCGTGGAAGGAACCATTATGAAAACCACGGATGGCGGTCTTACATGGAAGGCACAGAACAGCATGACAGGGGAAAGATTGAATGCAATAGGAATTGTGGACCAGGACCACCTGTGGGCTGCCGGTGCCTGGGGGACAGTGCTGAAGACGGATGACAGCGGGCTGAACTGGGTGCCGCAGAACCAGGGGATAACCGAGTGGCTGACGGATGTCACTTTTATCAATCCGGACACGGGCTGGGCTGTGGGCATGTGGAAGCAGGTCCTGCGTACCACGAACGGAGGGGATGAATGGGAGAGCCTGTTCGGAGGAGACTGGGGGAGTCTTGAATCGGTCTTCTTTACGGGTCCTGACACGGGATACACGGTCGGACAGGAAAACCTCGTCTTTAAGACCACGGACGGCGGAATGACATGGGAGAAACTATACATAGCCTCTCTCATCGATCATTATGCAATCACCTGTGTGGACAATCAGCGGTGCTGGGTGGCTTCAGAAAAAGGACGCATCTTTCGTACAGCTGATGGGGGAAAGGAGTGGGCCGCTTATGTGACAGGGCCTTCACAGCTTCGCTCCATACATTTCAGCAATCCAGAGGAGGGCTGGGCAGTGGGTTCCTCCGGTACGATTGTCCATACCTCCGACGGGGGAAAAGTGTGGGCGTACCAGGAGAGCCAGACCACGGAGACTTTGCTGGCCGTTTATTTTCTCAATTCGGATCTGGGATGGGTGGCCGGGTGGAACGGCACTGTACTAAAAACAGAAAACGGGGGGCAGGACTGGGTTCATCAGGACCTGACCCATCCGGTTCATCTCTACGGGATACACTTCATTAATCCGGAAATAGGATGGACAGCCGGGGAAAATGGGACGATGATGAAAACAACAGATGGCGGATTAACCTGGGGAAGCCAGAGAAGCGGAACCCGTGAATATCTGTACGATGTGCTGGCACTTGACGGACTGACAGCGTGGGCTGTGGGATCAGAGGGAGCTATACTGAAAACTGTGGATGGAGGCGGAGAAGTGACGTACGATACGGGAATTCCTGAGCTCAGGGATATACCCGCTGAATTTGTCCTGTATCAGAACTATCCCAATCCCTTCAATGCGGAAACCGTATTCCGTTTCGAGCTGCCAGAAAGAACGGAAGTCCGGCTCCGTATCTTTGATCTTCTGGGAAGGCATATAGCCACGGTGGTCGATGAAGAGAAACCTGCCGGAGTGCATGAAGTCGTATGGATGGAGGACGGTTTGGCTTCCGGTATCTATCTGTACCAGATTCAGTCGCGATTCGGGCAGGAGACACGAAAGCTCCTCCTGCAAAAGTGATATTGAAAGCAGGATGAACCCGGCAAGGGGATTGTTCAGTTCATTTTTATTTCCAAAACGGATCTTGCTGCACTTTTATAACACAGATCTCCGCGTTATTTTTCTCTCTATCTCTTCATTAATACGATCAAACAGGATAGATCGAAGGGGACAGGAGTGAAATTTCAGCTCTTTTCCCTGGATATATGTAACAATTCGGAATTCAGGAACGTATTATAGTAAAAATTATTCAGGAAAAGCTTTCTGGACCGAATCGAGTTGAATGAATCCGGGTGGCTGGATTCCAGTGTATGATGAATGCGTCAGAAGAGAGAGGGTTGTACAGATGAAAAAGCGTAGGGGTAGACTCCTGATCTGGATCGCTGTTGTCATCATTGCGGTCTTCGTTATTTTATTTTTAACAAGAAAAAAAGGCGGGGAAGAGAGGCGTTCGGTCAGGGTCACGCGTGCCAATATACTCGAAAAAGCGCTCGCAGTGGGTTCCATAGAACCCCTGCATGAAATCGCCGTTAAATCGAAAAATTCAGGTATTGTGGGCAGGCTTTTCATCAATGTGGGGGAATTTGTGAATGAGGGGGAGCCTCTTCTCGAAGTAAAGCCCAATCCGACTCCTATTGAACTGGCTCAGGCAAAAAGAAATGTGGAAATGAAAGCCATCTCACTCGAGACACTGGCGAAGGAATTGAAGCGTAATGAGGCGCTGAGGGAGAAGGACCTGATCTCCGACTATGAGCTGGAAATGATGAAAAGGGAATTTGATGAGGCTGAGCTCAATTTCAAAATGGCCGGGGAGGAGCTGGATCTGCTCGAGAAAGGGAAAATCCGCATTGCGGATAGCAACATCGAGACTGTGATCCGTTCGCCGATCACGGGGTACGTACTGGAAAAGTCGGTGGATGTCGGAGATCCTGTGGTGCCTCTGACTTCCTATCAGGCCGGTACTGAGCTGCTCAAGATGGCGGATATGGAAGATCTCCTGTTCAAGGGTACTGTGGATGAGATCGATGTGGGAAAAATTAAGGAGGAGATGAAAGCCGAACTCCAGATCGGCGCTTTGCCCGGTAAAAAGGTGACTGGCAGGGTGTCCCTGATTTCATTGAAAGCGAGAAAGGAAGAGAACACCACCGTGTTTCCCATCGAGATCGTCATTGAAGATGTGGGAGAGGCAGTGCTTCGAGCGGGTTTCTCGGCAAACGCCAATATCATCATAGCACGGAAGGACAGTGTACTGTCCATACCGGAACGGGTGGTGACATTCAGGAATGATTCCGCTTTCGTGAGGGTCCCTGCGGGAGAGAAGGAATCCAGAGAGATACCCGTCCAGACGGGCTTAAGCGATGCGATCACCGTGGAGATAGTCTCAGGACTGGAGCTCGGTCAGGAAGTCCTGGAGCAGGAACTGAAACAGATTCAATAATCCATATACCTGACTGAATGAAGTTACTTGATGATCCGGGTGGCGGATGCGATTCCTGTCAAACATCAGTGAGTTCATTGATGATCTGCGCGTGCAGAAACTGCGAACGCTCATGACCGTTTTTGGTATTGTGTGGGGAACCGTGGCCATCATGGTTCTTCTGGCCTTCGGGAACGGCCTTGAAAGACAGATCATGAAAAGCATGTACGGTATAGGGGAGAACATCATTCTCCTCTTTCCCGGAAGAACGGCGAGGCCATTCCAGGGCTATGGAGTGAACCGCAGGATACGGCTCATGGAAGACGATGCATCTCTTTTGGAGAGCGAGATTGCGGAAATCCAATCGGT
>CAYXFJ010000085.1:2217-11332 GCA_964464265.1 uncultured bacterium | reverse complement strand
TTATAAATCATTATATCGTTAAACTACCCATTCAGTAGGGAGAAGAGCCTTTTTTAAAGTCAAGATGGAGATCTAAACGTCTTTTTTCAGGATCAAAGGTGATATCTTTTACAAACCAGGGCTCTTCAAGGCCCAACGCTACGGAGAATAATTCTTTTATGGACATGCCTAATCCTCCTGACATATGGAATCAAAGTAGGTCGGTCAAGAGGAATATAAGCATTTCAAATACAAGTTACCCACTCAATGTTGTAGAGAACCATCTATGTTAATATCAATGGGTCATTGAAGTTCATCAAACTCCGGGATCTGAAATGCATCGTCTCCGGAGGGAACTACACGTACATCTATTATAAGAACCGGGAGAGAGATCTGGTTGCCAAAAAGCTCGTGGATTGGGAAGGGATATTGCCTGAAAGAAATTTTATTCGTATACATCGGAGTACGATCGTCAATATTGATTTTGTGGCAGATGTGAAAAAATGCCCCAACTATACCCAGCAGGTCTATATCGAAGGTATTGAAAAACCCTTCTTCATGAGCCGGCGCTATGCTGTTAAAATGAAAAGAAAACTGCCTGTCTGAATATTCACAAGACCGGGCTGAAATGAAATCGACCGTTTCCCGGCATCCCTTCCCCTTCTATATCCCCGCAAATTCCTCCTGCTCCAGAGTGATCAGCCTCTTTTCATTCTTTCTGTCGTACACAATGAGAATCCTTGCATGGACCCAGCCGTCACGCTCGAATAACTGAAATGTGAATTTATCCTTGAACATGATTTCAAGGCGCTTTTTCATATTCTCCACAGAGGTTCCGTGTATATCCGCTTTTTCTGCCGACTTTTCCTGTTCATCGCTCAGTTTCCCTGTATTGGAAACATCAATGGACAGGCGATCGTTCTGAAAGCTGATGGAAATTTTCACTTCCAGCGGCATGGGACTCGTATGCATCCCGTACTTGATGGAATTCTCGATCAAAGGCTGGCAGATGAATGCTGGCACAATACACTTTCTGGCGTCTGGATCGATCGTGAAAGATACCCGGAGCAAATCCCTGTAACGGACTTTCTCGATATTCAGATAATTCTGGACTGCGTTGACCTCATCATCCAGCAGTGTTTCGATCTTATTGAAGTTGACAAGGGTGTACCGGAAGAATTCGGATAACTCGGAGACCATATCCCAGGCTTTCTCTTTGTCGATGAGTATCATCGAACGGATGGATCCGAGAGTATTGAACAGGAAATGCGGATTCATCTGATTCCTGAGCAGTTTGAGCTGTGCGAGATTGGCCAGTGCCCTGGCTTTTAACAGATTCCTTTTCTGGTGCATATAATTGATGAAATGTCTGATGATCAGAAGGATCAAAGCGATGAGGATCAGTTTGAACCAGAACGTTTCCCAGAACGGAGGTACGATCGTTATCCTGACTGAAGCACCATTTTCATTCCACAGCCCGTCGTTGTTGGCGGCTTTCACCCGGAACGTGTAGCTGCCCGGACTCAAATTGGTATAGGTCGCGAACCTCCTGTTTCCTGCATAATTCCAGTCCTGCTCAAATCCTTCCATTTTGTAAGCATACTGATTCTGCTCGCTGATTGCGTAATTCAGCGCAATGAATTCAAAGGAGAACACCGTGTGCCTGTAAGAAAGGCGCAGTGTTTCCACATGGCTGATATCTTTCTCCAGTACGGGATTCTTGCCGCCTGCTTCAACAGGTTTGTTGAATATGGTAAAATTGGTGATGACAACGGGCGGGATATACGAATTTTCCTGTATTTCTTTTGGATAAAATGCGGTCACTCCGTTGATCCCGCCGAAAAACATTTCGCCATCCCGGGTCATTAAATTTGCGTTATAGTTGAATTGATCGCTCTGCAGTCCGTTTTCCTTGAAAAAATTCTTTACTTTGCCGGTAGCAGGATCAAACCTGCAAAGCCCGTTGGTCGTGCTGATCCACAGGTTGCCGCCGGCATCCTCCAGAATACCATAAACGATGTTGCTTGGCAAACCGTCCTTTTGGGTAAAAACTTTGAAGGTCATATCTTTTTTGCCTAAATGATAAAGCCCTCCTCCCACAGTGCCGAACCACAGATCGCCTTTCCGGTCTTCAAATCCGCACCTTACATCCACATTGTTGATGTTATGGTCCAGCCTGATAAAGGTGAATTCTTTCGTAACGGGATCCAGGCACCCAATTTTACTCAGACTGGCTCCCATCCAGAGTTTTCCCTCTCTGTCCTCTATCAAACAGTGAATGTTGTAAAAACCTTCTCTGTACCATTCCTGCAGAAGATGTTCAAACCTGCGGGACTTCTTATCGAAACAGTCGAGCCCCCCGCCGAACGTCCCGACCCAGATATGGCCTTTCTTGTCATCCAGCAGGGCCATGACATTGTCTATGGACAGACTGTAAGGATTATTGCTGTGCACATAGCGGATAAAACGGCGGTCCCTTTTATCATAGAGGTTTAATCCGCCGTTATAAGTTCCAATCCATAATTCTCCGTTCCTGTCTTCCAGAAGCGCTTTGATATTATTTGCACTGATACTGCCGGGATCAGTGGCACTGTGCATGAAATAGGTGAAGAACCCCGTTTTCCGGTCCAGATGATTGAGTCCGCCATTTTCCGTGCCGAACCAGAGATCCCCCTGACTGTCTTCAAGCATCGCGAATACGGACTGCTTGTTCAAAAACCGCCTGTCATTGGCATCTGCCCTGTAATGGATGAAGGGCAGATTCAAAGCGTTGAGATAACTGATCCCGCCGCGGGTACCGATCCAGAGATCCTTTTTAGCATCCTGGAAAATGACCTGAACGGAGTTCTGTATCAGACTGTAGGGATTATTAGGATCGTGCGAGTAATGGGTAAAACGATGCGTCTCGCGATCGAAATGATAGAGACCGTTTCTGTTTCCGATCCAGAGGTTCCCTCTTCCATCATCCAGGATCGAACGGATCGTCGTACTTTCAGGATTATTACGGTCAGGATAAAAATGCTGGAACCGCTTTGTTTTCCTGTCGAATAGATTCAATCCCCCGAATGTGCCGATCCACAGATTCCCGTAAGAATCTTCATGGATGGAGCGGATTTCATTATCACTGATGCTGTATCTGTTATTTTCATCATGCATATGACAGGTGAATACCTTCCGGTCTCTGTCAAACGCGTACAGTCCGCCGGACGTTGTCCCCAGCCACAGAACATTCTCACTGTCTTCATAGAGAACGACGATTTCATTCGATATATGGGCATCTTCATTCGGTTGGAACAGCGTAAAATGAATAGCCTGCCCTGTATGCATGTCCAGGAGATCCAGTCCGTTTTCTGTACCCAACCACAGCCTGCCGAGACGATCCTCCACAACGGCGTTGACATTGTTCCCGCTTAAAATGATCCCGGACGTGGAATCTGAGGTAAAATGTGTGAACCTTTTCTGATCACGGTCATACCAGTTCAATCCCCCCGCTTCTGTCCCGACCCAGAATAAACCCCTGCTGTCTTCAAGAATACAACGGATCAGATTGGCTGACAGGCTGTAGGGATTATCAGGATCCTGCTGAAAGATCGTGAACTGATGCCCATTGTATTGGTTCAAGCCCTCATTTGTCCCGAACCACAGGAATCCCTGGGTATCCTGGTACACACAGTTCACTTTGCTGTGGGAAAGCCCGTCCTCGATCGTGAAATTGGTAAATTTGAGCTCCTGCTCGCTGGCAATCAGGTTGAATGAGGAACTGTTCAAGACAGGCAGGAAAAAGATGAGAACATAAAATGAAAGCAGAAGATTCCGCGAAAAGGACACAGGCCTGTGATCAAAACGGAACTTTTTCATTTCCAGTACTCTCTTGAGAGATAAAATACCCTCTGTTCAACCATTTATTGTTTCAAAATACATTTTTTTCTACTAATAGTCAATACTGAATATACCGTTCGTCACTCCAGATGACCGTTCGTACAATTACTGTTGAATCCGGGTATTTATTCCAATAAAATGTACTGTTCATCTCTGAGCCAGAATCACACTTCCTTAAATGACAGGAACATCCGTTTTCCGGTATACAGTCCGGATACCTCCAACTCTTTCAAGAAACGGTTTTATCTTACTGAACAAAAGTTGCCCATGACCCTTTTAAAAACCCTCATTATCGATGACGAATGGCTTATCCGGTTTGAACTGAAGCGGATGCTGAAGCATTATCCGAACATTCAGGTGATCGGTGAAGCGGACAGCAGTGCCGAAGCCACCCGTTTATTCGAGCAGTTTAAACCCGATCTCCTTTTTGTGGACATTCAGCTCCCCGGCGGGCCCTGCTTTGAGTTCCTGGACCGTGTGAACGGGCAGTGCAAACTGGTTATCATCACGGCATTCGATCATTATCTGCGTGAAGTAAAAAAATATAAAGCCATCGATTACCTGATGAAACCCATCAGCAAGGAAAAACTGGCAAAGGTCATTCAAAAATTATTGAACGGAGAATGCCTATGAAATCCTTATCACTCAGGATAGGATTGACGCTCTTCTGTATGGTGATCTCAGTCTCTGTATTCGGACAGGGAACCATACACGGTGTCGTGAGCGATTCAACAACGGCCAAACCTCTTGTCGGAGCCAATGTCTATCTTCTCGGCACCGCTCTGGGAAGCGCCTCGGATTTTGAGGGCGAATACCGGATCACGCAGGTCCCTCCTGGACAATATACATTGAGGATATCCTATATCGGATACAAGATGAAAGACCTTCAGATCACAGTCCAGTACGGTCAGACAATGGTTCTAAACGTCGCCCTGGTGTTCGATGTCATCGAGGGAAAGACCATACAGGTTACAGCGCAGGCCGAAGGGCAGGTGGCAGCCATAAACCAGCAGATCACCTCCAGCACCATCATCAATGTCGTATCAGAGGAAAAAATACAGGAGCTGCCCGATGCGAATGCCGCAGAGGCCATAGGACGTCTGCCCGGCATATCACTCCGGCGGTCCGGAGGGGAAGCGAACAAGATCATCCTTCGAGGTTTGAGCGATAAGTTCTCGGCCATCACAGTCGACGGCGTCCGGATCGCTCCTACGGATGCGGACAGCCGCGGCGTGGACCTCAGTACTGTATCCCAGGGATCTCTGGCGGGCATTGAACTCTTCAAGGCGCTCACCCCTGACAAGGACGCGGACGCGATAGCAGGCAGTGTCAATCTGGTGACAAAAAAGGCTCCCTCGGAAAGACTGCTCCGTCTGGATTCCAGAGGGTCTTACAACCAGCTGGCAGACGCTCTCAACCAGTATGATTTTGTGCTGAGATACGGAGAAAGATTCTTTAATGATTTCCTTGGCGTCCAACTCACCGGTAATCTGGAACAGAGGGACCGCAGCAATGAGCATATAAATCTGAGCTACAATATCCGAAGCCTGGCGAGCGGCAAAGACTATGATATCACCGATTTCGAGGTGAACTATACGGATGAACTGAGAGACCGGAAAGGGCTCAGCCTTCTGCTCGATTTGAACACACCCGAAGGCGGTTCCGTGAAGATCAGCAATATCTACAATAAAACAAAGAGAGATTATATTCAGTACAGCAGAAATTATCCGACAGATTCGAGTGAGATGTTCTACGGGGCCAGGGACAGGGAACAGGAAATAGACACCTATACCGGTTCTGTTACAGGCGAGAACTACTTTTTCGGCCTCATTTCCACCTGGGGATTCTCGTACGCCAGGTCCAGATCCGACTTTCCATTCGACTATGACATCAGCTACATTGAGCCCTCCTCGCTGGACAATCAGGGAAACCCCATTTCCCATATGCGTCCCGTGCCTGAAGAGTACATGAAAGGTCCGCCGGAATCCATCATCTCCTGCGCTCTCAACAATTTCGAAAAAGCCCATCTGTATACAGCTTATTACCGCGAACAGGCAAACGAGGACAGGGAAAAAACAGCTTTCCTGAACATAGCGAAAGAGTATATACTCGGGACCCGATGGTACGGCGAAATCAAAGCCGGAGGGAAATACAGGAACAAGTCGAGATCCCGTTTGAACAGTGAACTTCTGTCACCCTACTACAACGAGCCTTTTCCCGGCTACGTGGAGAACGATGACGGCACGGTCTCCGAAAAGAATTTCGGGGGAACCCGGTTCGCGGATCTGAAAACGGTCGGCGGAAAAATTCTGGTGACCAATTTCCTGGACGCTCCGCCTGTGAACAGGAGCGTGTATGATAAATACGACCTCTACCCTATCGTTAACCGGGCCGCAGTGAGGCAATGGTGGGATCTCAACAGGAACGGATTCACAAATAGCGACGGAAGCAATCCGGAGTACGAAAGAAATCTTGAAGCGGATGCCTATTTTTACGACATCGCTGACCGCGTTTCCTCCGCCTATGTCATGAACACATTGAATTTCGGCCAGTCTGCCACGCTTATCGCAGGGCTCAGGGTTGAAAGTGAGGATAACGACTATGCCTCGAGGTATTCCCCGAAGGATCTTTCGGGTTTTCCCGTACCCACAGGCATCATCCGTGACACCTCGGCTGTGCACAAGGAAACCGTCTGGCTTCCAAATTCGCATCTGACGATTCGCCCCACGGATTTCATGAACCTGAGGTTTGCCGCGTATAAGGCTCTGGCAAGACCGGACTTCAATCACAGGCTGGAAAGTTTCGTTGCCAGGAAACAGGGCACGTTTTATTCCGGCAACACCATATACATCGGGAATCCCGGCTTGAGAGCTGCTCAGGCATGGAATTATGAGATCAATTCGTCCTTTTTCGGCAGAAACATCGGCCTTTTCTCCATATCGGCATTTTACAAGGATGTCAAGGATATGTTCCATCTGATCGACGGGCTTCAGTTCTCCGAGCAAAGCACCCTCGACAGTCTCGGCATCTCATATGACAACCCGTTCGAGAATATCAATTATATTCTGACCTATCCCTACAACTCCACAAAACCGACCCGGATCTGGGGGCTCGAGCTGGAGCATCAGGCCAATCTTCGTTTTCTCCCCGGCCTGTTCAAAAACATCGTTTTAAGTTATAATCTTTCTCTCGTGCGTTCGGAAACCTACATCCCCATGAACGAGATCGAGACCTATGAAGTGATCATTCCCGGCTTCCCGTTTCCTGTCAAAAAGACGAGGACCCATTTGATTGAAAAGAAACAGAAACTGGAAGGCCAGCCGGAGTTTTTCGGGAACTTCTCGGTTGGCTACGATATCGGCGGATTCTCCGCCAGACTTTCTGTTTTCCATCAGGGTGGATACAACCGGAGCTTTTCACCCGACGGAAGGAGCGATGTTGTGGTCGACAGGTACACACGATGGGATCTGGCCATCAAGCATCAGATCACCCGTCATATCGCTGTCATGATGAACGTGAACAATTTCACAGATGTCGAGGAAAGCACCTCCATCATCAACAGGGTCGAAGACTGGAATCTGCTGAACAACAGCGAAAAGTACGGCATGACAGCAGATCTGGGGCTCAGGCTGACCCTGTAAAGAGGTCCGGATATTACTGGCAGAGACGAGGAGAAGAATCCTGATCCATGATAAAAATCTAAATTGGACCAATAACAGGAAAGGAGGTTTATCGTATTCCAGAGCTAAGTGTTCACGATTTTATGAACTTCACAAATCAGGAGGTTATTATGAACAAATTACACCGTATCTATTTTGTTGTCTCCCTGTTGCTGCTGATATCGGCAACGGCATCCGCACAGCATGAGCTGCTTATCCCTGCACCCACAACTGCGGATGATTTTTTGAATGTCAGGATACTCGCGGATACTGCAGCAGGCGGGGAAAGAGCGGACCTCGACCGGGTCTATGTTCTGGAAAGAGGCGGGATCTACTTCGCGAATGCCTACGTTCGCAACACAGGCTGGCCGCTCAGGATCAAAGCTCAGGATGGCGAAGGCCAGCGCCCTGTGATCTATATGGTCATCAATACGGTCACAAACAACTTCCCCGATCCTCTGTTCGACATGCGGGCTGATCTGTGGCTGAAGGATCTCATTGTCGTCGGGTTTATCGAAGCCCTGGAAGGTGAGATCGGAAACATTCCAAGCACCCTCGTCCGGTCCAATGCGGCAGGCTTTAATCTGACCATTGACAACTGCATCATGACTCAGACCCGGGGACAGCACATCCGAACGGAAAGTGCCACAAAGACCACCCGTATCGTCAACTCCGTTTTCACGAACCTCGGAGATCTGGGCAGGTCGAATTTCGGAGCAGGCAAGGTGATCGACCTGAGAGCAGGATCCTGTGATTCTTTGATCATGGTGAACAATACCTTCGTCAATTTCCAGGACCGTATCGTCCGTCACCGTTCCAGCACTGCACCCATCAAATATTTCCTGTTTGACCATAATACGCTGGTTGACGGAATGTCCTATCACGGGACGCTGGCCCTGGGCTGGGTGGGTGACAGATCCGTCATCACCAACAATCTGTTTGTCGATACGTTCATAGCAGGAGAGGACACTGATGCCTCCCGTCAGTCCGAATTCGACGAAAGCGGTGAAAAGGATGAATACGGTAAGGCGAGGATGACATGGGTCATCTCCGTCCCGAACGACAGCACGGAATGGAAGGTAAAAGGCAATTACTACAGCGTTTCTCCTGAAGTTCAGGCATTTTACAATGCCCATGCCGCTGAAGGAGTGAAAGGAGAGGGATCGCCTCTAACCCACCATATCAACGGCAAAATCGGGGCGGATTCGGTGAATGCGTTCGTTAAAGAGAATATCCCTCTGGGGAGAATCCCGGAACCCATGCTCGCCATGGCGGAATGGTACCGTTCTCCGGCCGGCGGGAACAAGACCAAAGTGACCACCAATTTCCACAGGGCAACCGATGATTTTGACCGCAAGTCCTGGCAGTTCTTTGCCGACACCCTGGATTGTACCTATTCTACCTCTCTGGCTGCCTATACGGGCGCAGAAGGCGGCTTCCCTGCCGGTGATCTGAACTGGTTTCCGGAACTGCTGGATGACTGGGAAACATGGCAGACGGATGTTCCTCAAACGGAACTTATCCCATCAACATTCTCTCTGGAGCAGAACTATCCCAATCCGTTCAATCCCGAAACCCGGATCCAGTACCGCCTGCCT
>CAYXFJ010000085.1:0-2108 GCA_964464265.1 uncultured bacterium | reverse complement strand
GTGCCTCCAATCTGCCTACAGGTGTATATTTCTACAGGCTGCAGGTCGGGAATCAGGTCAGTATGAAGAAAATGGTCTATATGAAATAAATTTTTCGAATCCGGATTCATTCCAAAACTGGGAGTGCGGATAACTCAGAGTCTCCTGCACTCCCAGTTTTCATATATCGAGGAGACGCCATGATCAGGCGACATGATATCAGATCCAGATGGATTTTGATCGCTCTTGCAGGTATGATTTTCCAATGCGGGAAAGTTCAGGACAAAAATACACCTCTTGAATGGTCCGTTCGAATGGCCGATTCGGTGATGAAACGAAGCCCGCAGCCCTGGACCATCGATTTCAGGGACCCGCCCAGATGGGATTACCAGTACGGCCTTGTGCTTCACTCCATACTGGATACCTGGGAAGCCACGGGAAATGAATCTTATTTCCAGTACGTTAAAACCTATTATGACCGGTACGTTGACAGTAACGGGAACATAGAAACCTACAAGCTCCAGGAATACAACATTGACCGGCTCAATTCAGGCAAACCACTGTTTCGTTTATATAAAAAGACCGGTGAGGAAAAATACAGGAAAGCCCTGATGCTCTTGAGAGAGCAGATGAAAACGCATCCCAGGACCAGCGAGGGAGGATTCTGGCACAAGAAGGTCTATCCCTATCAGATGTGGCTGGACGGCCTTTATATGGGCTCCCCATTTCTCGCTGAATTCGCTCAAACATTCAACGAACCTCAAATTTTCGACGATGTGGCCGGACAATTCATCCTGATGGAAAAACACGCCCGTGACAGCACGAGCGGACTTCTTCACCATGGCTGGGATGAAAGCCTGGCACAGAAATGGGCCGATCCTGTCACCGGGCGCTCTCCCTGTATCTGGGGCAGGGGCATGGGCTGGTACGCTATGGGTCTCGTGGATGTTCTCGATTTCTTACCGGCAGATCATCCTGAACGGCAATCTATAATCGCCATTCTCCGGCGCCTCGCATCCGCCATACTTAAAGTACAGGATACAAAAACCGGACTCTGGTATCAGGTCCTGGATCAGGGTGAACGGCAGGGCAATTATCTGGAATCATCCGCCTCCTCTATGTTCGTTTATGCTCTCACCAAGGGGGTAAGAAACGGATACCTCGAACCTTCTTTTCTGAAAGCTGCAACAAACGGATATGACGGGATCATCAGACATTTTATCGGGACAGACACTGATGGCCTGACGGATATTCATCAGGGGTGTGCCGTGGCAGGGCTCGGCGGGGATCCGTACCGTGACGGTTCCTATGAATATTATGTCCATGAGAAAATCCGGACGAACGATCCCAAAGCTGTGGGGCCGTTTATCATGGCCGGGATAGAATTTGAGAAATTACGGAAAAGCCAGGAAATGCATTGAAGAACACCACAATGATAGATAATAAACGTACAGTCCCGCCGGAACCGGCGGGACTTTTTTTATGTGAAAATTTTTATACTGATGCGGGGAGTTATTTTCCAGGAGCCTTGTGGCAGAACCACCAGTCGTAGCAGTCATGCTGTTTGGCGCGTTCATCCGCTTCCTTGACCGTCTTGACAGGAGGGATGATGACATGGTCCTTGATGAGCTCGTTATTCGGCCAGTTGGCCGGAACAGCCACCTTCTTCGTATCTGAAAGCTGGAGTGCCTTCACTACACGTACCACCTCATCAATATTCCTGCCGATCTCCTGAGGGTAATAAAGGACCAGCCTGACCTTGCCTTCGGGATCCCCCACAAATACCGCACGCACTGTATTGGTGCCCTTGCCCGGATGCAGTATACCCAGCTTCATGGCTATGGCATCGTTCGCTGCCAGAATCGGAAATTCGATCTCCGTATCCAGATTCTCCTTGATCCACTGCACCCACTTGATGTGAGAGAACACCTGATCGATCGACATTCCGATGAGCTTGCATCCCATCTTTTTAAACTCGTCGTACTTTTTCTGGAAAGCATGAAATTCCGTGGTGCAGACAGGTGTAAAATCCGCAGGATGGCTGAAGAGCACGAACCAGGAGCCTTTCAGATCACCGGGGATGCTCATGGGTCCATGAGTGCTCTGGGCCTGGATTTCAGGGAAATCGT